>NZ_JTKZ01000587.1:0-16613 GCF_000799035.1 Delftia sp. ZNC0008 | reverse complement strand
ACACCAATCGGGATTTTTGACCCAGTCAGTGAAATATATGGTGGGATGATCTTCCAGAATGTTGCACCGCGTATAACCAAGCTTTGGCATGGCATAGTGTTGCAGAGGGGTGATGACAAAGAAACAGAGAAGTACAACGCCAGTCCCTGTGAATACAGAGAACGCAAAGATACGCTCTGCTATTTTTAAAGTGCGCTCTTTGCAGGGGATTGATTTCTGTATCATGGCAATAATTCCTGTGACTGCAATTACTGGGAAAAATACAATTGCCAGATGAAGTGGTGTAATTCTTACTGACGGAGAAAAATTCTTCAAGTCAGTGATGGTGTTGAGAAAGGAGTATTTGATGCTCCAGATTGATAGAGCCAAAATCAGTAAAAATGATGGAATACTCCATATTAGAGATTTTCTGATTTGGGCTATGTCTGTTGCTTGCATTTGAGTTCGTGTTAATTTATTTGATAGGCGCTAGCCTATTGATGGATTAGGGTGAACAGGTACACGTCATTGGTCAGTATGGGATGATCTGATCTTCATTCGCTACCTATGCTGTTACGAATGACCAGATTCAAGCGATTGGCTTAATGTCTAAGGAAACTCGAAGGATCTGCGGGAGCCTACGAGGAGTCGTTCTAGTACATGGGGGTCAAACTATGCGGGATAGGCAAAGTACTGCATGCCTTGTGGTATGTGCCTTTTATTTATGGATTTGACTCAGTGCTACCGGCTAGTCGGGCTTGCTGTTTTACCCACTCTCGGCTTTTGCCACGCACGCACCAGTCAGGATTTTTCACCCAATCTGAATAATAAATATTTGGGTGGCCTTTTAATATATTGCAACGGGTATAGCCTAGTTTTGGCATGGCATAGTGCTGCAAAGGAGTAATAATAAAAAGACAAAAAAGCATAAGTAAAATGCCGGCAAATAGAGAAGTTTTTAAAATCCGCTCCGGAATTTTTGTTATGTCTGCCTTGCATGGAATTGCCTTTTGTATCATGATGGTAATTCCTGAAGCTGAAATGATTGGTGCGCATAGTGCAACCAAATCGGAAGGCGTTATTCTTATTGTTGGAGATAGATTTCTCAAGTCATATATTGTTTCAAGAAGAGAATATTTTATACTCCAAATTGATATGATCAGCATCAATAAAAAAGACGGTATACTCCATATCAAAGATTTACGGATTAGATTTAAGCTTCTATATTCCATTTGAATATTCTTCAATTTTTTCGGTGAATAGGGTGTAGCAGATGGACCGGCTCTCCTGAGGGCTCAGTTCCTTTTGTTTTTGCTTCAATGTTGTAGCGCAACTCTTGCTCGGCAACGTTATTGAAATTTACGCGATATATACCATTATTGGCGCTGTTTGTTGTGATTTTTAGTGCAGCAATTACTTTCTTTTTTATTTCCAAAACTTCATCAATTTTGTTTAAAGTAGCACCGGTAAGAACTACCATCACCGCCATGGCGATTAAAGGCCAAATGGCAATGGTTGTCACGCCCGTAGCTATCAGTCCCATACCTACACCCAAGCCCACCATCGTCGCCAACCCCGCCTTGACAGCCTCCACTCCAATCCCTCCCACCAGGTCATGCATGGTCTTCTCATCATTGAAGATGAAATCCAATGTCTCCACGCCGATACCCACGACCAAGCTCAAGATGAAGCCCCCTCTGGCCACGCCCTGAAGGCCGCGCATGCCCAGGCCCATCTGGACCATGCGGGGATTGGTGGTGAGAAAGCGCGTGCCCTGCAGCAGATTGCCGCGAAACCCGGCTCGGCCCGTGATGATGATATAGGTGCCTTTGGGCGTCGCCTTGACATAGGTGCGCGCACCGGCAAGGCGCAATGCAATCAGCGTTCTGGTGAACAGGTACGCGTCATTGGCCAGCATGGAGGCGGGGATGGTCCAGGGTTTGCCGGCATTGGGGCTGGCCGTCTGTGTCCAATACCGGCCCAGGGCGCTTTGGGCCAGGATGGCGCGCAGGCTGGCCTCCAGGCGTGGGTCATTGCGCGACCTGTCTTGCAGGACGCCTAGGAACTCTTGCGGCGTGAGTACCACCACGTCCACCTGCTGGCTGTCCATGGCGCGGGTGATCTGCCTGTTGAAGGCCTTTTCATAGCTGATATACGGGCGGGTGAGATCTGTGGATGTTGCCATGGCCTGCAAGCGAATGGTTAATGGAATGAATAAGGAAATGGTGGTTTGCCAAATGCCAGAAAAATCACAAACGCAGGCCTACCCTCGGTCCTGTGAGAAATCAGGTCCGATCAAGGTATGGGAGTGGGAATTGCGCGTTCGCAATCATTCACAAGGCCAATGTCAATCAATGGCCTGGGAATTCCGTTGTGAGAGTCCGGCTATTTGATTTCTTGGGTATCTGGAAGTCAAGCAGAAAGGCCGGTGACTGATTATTTTCAGATTATTCCTAGATTCATATGCGAGATGCATGCCTTGAGCACAGGCGATATGGGTCTTGGAATGGGGAAGAGGGCGGTGATAAAGCCTTGCCAGTCAGGGCAGCCATTGCCCCGGTGGACGCAGGCCAGCCAGCACAGCCGTGCTGCGGGCCTTTGCAGCCACAGGCGCATCACCGTGGCGATACCGTCGTGAAGATCCGGTGCAAGGAAACCGCACGCAACGAGCTGGCGTTCCATATCATCGAATGCTGAGCGGGCCTGGCGGCGCAGCCCCAACGACAACGGCCAGCCACCATCATCCAGCCCGTTCACAACCTCGCACATCCATGACAGCCGGTGAAAGATTGAAGGCCTGGGCACGACGCATCAAGCGCGATTGCGTCACCCTGTGGTTTGCCTGCAAGAGCCCCCAGACGCCCTGGTATGCCAAGACCCTGGGCGCCTTTGTGGTCGCCTACGCCCTGAGCCCCATCGACCTGATCCCTGACTTCATCCCCGTGCTGGGCTATGTGGATGATGTTCTGCTGCTGCCCGCGCTGATCTGGCTCACCGTGCGGCTACTTCCCCCGGCCGTGCTGGCCGACAGCCGCCAGCAGGCCGAGGCCTGGATGCAGGTCCAGGGCCGCAAGCCCCGAAGCCGTGCCGGAATCGCCCTGGTGGTGGGCGTCTGGCTATGTGTTTGCGTTGGGGCCTTCCTTGTGTTCAGAGGGCGCTGGGGTCTTTGAGCGAGGCGCTTTGCCGGGCTGAGCGGAGGCGGGCGGACAACAGTCAGGATGCGGGCGCTGCGCCAGAGCGCTGTATCATCTCGCCCAGGTGCTGAACACACCTTCACAGGCGGTCCCGCCACACTCCCGAAAGCAGTTGGACGTACTCACAGGAGGCCTTATGGCTGCTTTCCTTGCGGGCGTATCAATGCCCAAACCCTCTCCCAATCCTTTGCATGACCCCGTGCTCCGAGTGCATGGGCATTCCTTTGCGTCAGCTGCCAAGCTTGCTCATTGAGGAGTTGCCATGCTGTACTTTCAACTTTCCGAGCCCGAGTACAACAGCCTGCGGCGCGTGCAGGATCAGTTGGGGCTGATTTCCAGTTTGATCATTGGCGCCTACCCGGGGCATGCCTTGGAGCCGGTGACTCCTGGGCAATTGCTTGCGTTTATTCAGGCGCAGGAAGAGGTGCTTGAGGGGGTGATGGGGGAAGTCAAAGAGCGCGGGGTGGTGAGGAGGACAGTAATGGTGAATGACTAGAAAATCTGGTAAGAATTACTATGCAGGCAAAAGTAATTTTGCCTGTCTTTCATTTGGCATTCTTGTTGCTTGAGAATTTTTATTGCAAAAATTTTATGTTTTGATTTTTGATTCAATAGATTAATGTGGAATAGTAGCAGCACTTGGATAATGGGTGGTGGAAAGAAGCAGTCGCCTAGAATCCACTGTACCGATCAACAGAAGCTGATGGTCTAGAAGTACTGTAAAGTGAGCAATGCCGTACACCGGCTCGGAATGTAAAGAGAGATCGAATTAGTTGAAAATCTCTTGGCGAGCCTTTAAGGAATGTTTGATTTTTTTGAATAACTCATCTCTCATCTGGAGTCCTGACAATGCTTCGCGGTAGGACTGTGAAACCTTCAATTTAGCCGATAGGATCACGCGTCCGCTCTCGTCAATGGTGAGTAGGTTACGATCAAAAAGTCTATGTAGATCAGTGCGCAATAAAATTCCGTTGGTCGTTCCATTTCCGCCTCTTGCATTAACTTCAATAATGTGTGCGGCATCTAGCAAGTCAGTGCAGGTCTCACCAGTCAGTGCACATTTTCCACCATAAACCGTTTCCATGGTATATCGAAAGTTCTGCTGGCGCTTGATTCGCGCAACGGTCTCGTATTCCAACGTCGCGCGCATTGCCTCAGAAATTAAAATAGCTCGACCACGACCGGACCAACCAGGTTTTTCATCCAGCCATTTGGCTCTCGCAGTGCGTTTTTTCGTATCGATTTGTAGTAATGAATGTCCCCATGCTTCATTGTGCTCTGCTGCACTCTCATTGTTCGCTTTTTCATAGGTTAGCCTAATTTCATGCGCAGAATCCCGAACTACGTGCTGATCCACACTAGCTTGGTAAATCAATTCGTTCTCTAGCTCTGGCCAACGTTCGATAGTCTCAATTCTGTGACCGCACCGATAGGGATCGCCGGTAAGGTTTAATCGGACGATCTCTATTCCGGATTTCCATTCGATGAGGACGGTGTGGCTAAAATCGCTTGTCATTTACTTGAATACCTTGCTATAGACTAAGAGTAGTTGGCTGTGGCAGCGCTCGCGTGCTGCAGAGATGGCCGCGATTTCCAAGCAAAGCTGGGCGGGGCGGATTTGAGCATAGTAGCTAGCTAGTGCCTTGCGGCCGTGGTGGCCAATTGGCCGATTTGCTGTGGGCTTTGTGCTGCAGGCAGGGGACGGATGGCAATGGAGTGCAGCACCATGTAGCTGGTGAGTGCCAACGCAATGCCAGCCCACCAGGGCAGCATGGCGATCAGATCCATGAGGTCTTCTGCCGTGCTGGTCTTTCGTTTTCTTGCCACTCCCGCTCCTCCATCGTTCAAATTGCAGAACATTTTGCAACATTTATGGGTGAGGAGAATTCCTGTGCCAATGGGTGCGGTGAAATCAAGAGAAATTGACACTGATGGTGTCTTCTGGCTGGCAATGAATGTGTGCAATGTGCTATTGATTGAATAGCAGGTGGTGTATGCCTGGTCTGTGAAATTCCTTGCCTTGTCATTTGGGGCAATGGACTGATCGTGCTCATTGCCATGGGTCGCGCAGGGGACAGGCTCCTTGGGGTGGGAGAGAGCAGTCAGGCGGCTGTCCTTATCCCCAGTGCTGTATGAATTTGTGTCGCTTGTTTGGGGGACATACAGTGCCATGGCGGCTACCTAGCATCCGGTCGACTGGAGCGCAAAAGGAGGGGTGGCGATGACAGGAGATGGTCATTTTTCAGCGCTGCCACTTGCTTGCACACCGATTCGAGGCCGAATCCGGCCTTTCACTATCAGGAGCCTTCGCCATGTCCGACCCTGCAAACTCAACGAATGCGTTCACCCCGTCTGCTGATATCTGCAAGGGAATCTCCGTTCTCAGTTCAGAGGACTGGATCGGGCTGACGACGTTCTTTGAGTCTGCAGTCACCGACAACCCGACCACCACGGAGCTGATGCGCGCCATGCTGGGCATGCAGAAGCAGGATGATTTCAGGCCGGAGTTTTCCGAAGCGGTGGAGCTGTTCGTCACGCTCAAGGGTGTCGGCCAGAAGTTCAAGGCCGATGTGCAGGACAAGATGCTGACCCTTGCCGACGATATCGTTCAGTACAACGATGTGGCGGCAACCACCTATGAACGGCTGATCGAGCTGGTGGACCGTTTCGATCTGGAGGGGGCGCCCACCCCATCGGCGGAGCCGGCAGTGGAAGCGAAATGGAAGGCCCTGGTCAAGGTTTGGGAAAGCGATACGCCCAGCGGGCGTTCGGAGCAGATCAAGCGCAATTTCAGCAGCGCGCTGGAGCAGCTGATTGAAGACGCCGATGCGCGTTCGAAGCGTGCCTTTGCGCTGCAGAACTCCATTCTTGACAACGGCAACGGAATACTGATGCGCCTGAATGCCTGCAAGACCGCATTCAATGGACAAAAGCAGAAGTTCACGACCACTCTGGGCGCCGAGGGTGCTGCCAACCAGAAGCTGAAGGCCGCCGTGGAGAAGCTGGAGAACGACTTGAGGGCACTGCGCCGCAAGGAAAAGAATGAAGTCATCGTGCTGTCCACGTCTCCGGCCTATCTGGCGATTCCGCTTTTCGGGCCGCTGATTCTGGCGGGGGTGGATATCGGCGTGGGTGCGGACCTGGCGGTCACGCGGGGGAAGATTGCCGAGAAGGTGGATGAGGTGAGAACCATCCAGGCCACGATGGCCACGAACGAGCGCTTCATCGGCTACTACAACCGCAGCAATGATCGCTTTGACAGCATCAGCAAGATGCATTGAAGACCTGGGTCCCAAGCTCAAGACGCTGGGCGAGGCATGGCGCGCGATTTCTGCCGATCTGGGCAACATACACAAGGTCTTGAGCACCACTGGCCGCAAGTCCCTGCAAGGGGAAAACTGGTTCAGCCTGACGGTGGTGCTGGGCACGGCCAAGAAGGGCTGGGCGCGTGTCGCCGAGCAGGCAGACCATTTCCGCCGTTTTGGCGGCACGCCGAAGAAGGCGCAGAGCGTGGACCAACTGGTGGAACTCGCCAGCAAGAAGGCAGCCTGAGCGATCTGCTCCGGCCTTTGTCCCACCGCTGCACAGGTGCAGTGCCTTACCTGGAACCACCCGCCATGACTTCAGCAATGACTCCCGCTATGACTCCCATTGAATTGCGAACCCTGATCGATCGCTACCGTGCCGAGGACCTGGTGCCGCCAGGGCCGCTGGTCTGCAGCGGTGGCCGCGCGCCGGACGGCAGCTTCAATCCCTTCGGCATCGTGGCCGATCTGGTGGTGGACCTGCAGGTGTCGCTGGATGAGGCCGACGCGGCCGGCCTGCAGGCGCTGGACATCCATGCCGATACCGTGTTGGTGCCCGAGGGGTTCGACAGGCGGCTTGACGGTGCGGTGCGGCGGCTGACGGTGGTTGCCCGCCGCATTGTTTCCGAAGGCACGACGGTGCTGCGCATGCTGCATGACGAGGACAACGAGCTCAGCAGGGTGCGCATTTTCGTGGAAGCCGTGGAGGGCCGGTTCACGCTGTACGGCAGCCCCACGCGCGACACCCCTTATGCGCTGGAGGAGGCCTGGGACACGGTGGCGCGGCCGCAGTTCAGCAATTTCCTGTGGCAGGACAACCGGGCTGTGGTGAAGCACACCCCCGTGCCGCCGGGCCTGCTGGAGCATGGCGAGCCGATGCACAGGGTGCTGGCCGCGCTGTTTGCCCTGAGCGCCGGCATGGCGGGCAGGCCCGGCCATAGCGACCACAGCGCGGCCGAGCTGGCGCTGTGCCATGAGGCGCTGGCCTGGATCACACGCTGGTCAGGGGTTGAGTCCGGGTTTGGCGAGTTGATCCAGGCGGCGGGTTCGCTGCAGCGTCTGCTGCCGGTCATGAGCGTTGACGGGCTGGCCAGGCCGATTCCTGATCTGAGCGCCGGCAGCTATCTGTCGCTGGCCAAGGCCCGGCAGGAGGTGATGTCGGCCATGGAGGCCCACCTGCGCAGCCTGCGCGCCAGCGGCGAGCTGGCAGGTGCCGTGGGCAGCGTCGCGCAGGCGTTTGCCGACCGGGATACCTTGGACCTCAAGACGCTGGAGGCACGTTGCACCGAGCTGGAGCAGCGGTTGATTCAGCAGATCGAGGCCCTTGACCGCGCCGCACGCACGGTGCGCCAGGAGGAGCTTGCAGCGGAACTTGCCGCCATGCGGCTCAAGCTTGAAAGCGACGTTGCCCAGATCGTGCGCACCGTGAAGATGAGCCTGGAAATCGCCTTTGGCGTCATTGCAGTCGCGGGCAGTGTGGCCGCCCTGTGCGTGGGCGTGCCGCCCGACCCGAAGGCGTTGACCGAGACCGGTCAGAAAGGCGTGCTCGGCCTGAAGGATTTGTACGGGCAGGCCAAGACGCTTGGCGGCAGCATAGACGGCCCGCTCAAGGCGCTGAAGGCCCTGGGCCAGTCGTTTGCCATTCCCCTGCAATGGGCCAGGCACAACTCCAGCACGCTCAAGAATCTGGTGGATCCCGCCAAGGGCGCATTGAATGCGGTGCTGCCGGTGATCCGTGGGCCGCTGGGCGGGCTGGATGTCGAGGGGATTTCCCGGGAGCTGGGCGACACCATGCGTGCACTTGCGCTCATGCCGGATGCCAATGAAGCCAAGGCCGCCTGGACGGTGCTGGAGAACGATGCCGTCAACCGGCTGGATCTGGTGCTTGCCACGGAAGGCACCGAGGCGGCCGTGCGCAACGCCGCCAACACCCTCAAGACACAGGTGCAGAAAGTGGCCGTCTATGGCCGCCTGCTGGCAGAGCAAAGCGCATCCAAGAATGCCATTGCCCGTGAGCTTGCCACGCTCAAGCTGGAATACGTTGCGGTGATCGGCAAGCGCAAGCGCCTGCAGGCGCTGGAGCAGCAGGCGCTGACAGAGCTGGAGCGCAGCGCGCGGCTGCAGGGGGAAATCACCCTCAGGGCAGAAAGTGCGCGCCGCGGCTTCTTCGTGGACTGCTTCGGGACTCGCGCCGCACAGGCCTACGAGACCGGCAAGCAGCCCGGCCACCGCCTTTCGATGCCGGGCACGGCCGCTGCCATGGCAGATGCGCATGCCACCCTGCTGGCAGACCACGCCAGCGCGCGGGCGGCCAATGCGAGGACCCAAGGGGATTTGCGGCGGGAATTGCGGGTCACTGACGCCGCGCTGCTGCAGCAGCTGGCGCATGGGCAGCCCATCAGCCTGTCCATTGCCACCAGCCATCCGGCACTGGCCAGCTACCACCGCATCCGCCTTTCGTCGGTGCAGGCCTGGCTGGAGTTTGCCGATGCCTCGGCCCAGCGCATCGATATCGACATGGTGACCGGCAGCGACTTTCACGACAGCACGGGCAACGGGGACGAGAGGCTTTTCTGCTCGTCCCTGAAGATCAACTTCACCTACGCCGGCGACCAGATCGAGTTCTCGCAGCATCTGGGAGACGTCTGCCCGACGCCGTTCACGACCTGGCTGATCGAAGTGCTGGAGCCCCGACAGATGCCGGCAGCGCCTCGGGCCCTGCGCCTGTTGATGGCCGGCACTGCCGCCAAATGAGCCGGCTTCTGTGGCTGCCCGCCGCTGCCACGGCGCTGTGCTGCGGTGGCGCTCTGGCATCAAGCTGCCGCGTCGAAGCCGAGCCCGCGCGTGAGCCAGTCGCACGGCAGGTATGGACCGATATCGCCGAGTTCTCGTTCCTGACCGGGCTTGATCTGGACGATGCCAGCGGCCGCATGACGCTGGTAAGGAATCTGGAGAGCATGCAGTCGTTCCCTGCGCTGAAGGCGGCATCGGCCGCTTGGGGCACGCTGCGTGCCCGTATCGACGGGCTGGCCGATACGGTGCAAAAGCTGGGGCAGGCCGTCGGGCGTTTGCAGCAGCTTTGTGACCAGTTGGATGCCGTTTCGCTGACCCCCGACGCACCGCTGGACGAGGCCCGATGGAATGCGGGTGTCGCAGCCGTTGAGACGGAGATGGATGCGGCCATTGCGGCGGCTGCACCCGTCGTGGCGCAACTGGAAAGTCATGCCTCGCTGCTTCGCGTGGCCGCCGCGCACCATGCCCGGCAGCCGCCACCGGCAAACGCGGTGGTCCGCCTTGGGCCCGCGCCGCAGGCGATGGCAACGGAATTCAGCACCCTGGCATTGCGCTGGCGGGCCGTGGCCTCCGACCTTGCAAATGCTCGCCGCATCTTGCCGGTGAGGCCGGTGCGCGGCTCGTCCGCGCCCCTGATCACCATGACGGCCGCCATGCGGGAACTGGCCCAGATCTCCGCCGAGGCACACGCACTCTCGGCCCAGCGGCTCAGCGATGCGGATTTTCGGCGCTACGAGACGGGCGACTACCTGTACGACCAATGCCCCATGCTCAAGGACCGCCAATGGGTCGGGCTGCAGAACCTGTACTGGAGTGAAAGGCGCAACGCGGTAGCGCTGCTGCAGGGCACGGGCCTTGTGTCGCCCCCGGGGCTGTACAACGTCAAGCCATTGCAGATTTCCGTCCCGGCCATGATTCTGGGCGCCGACAGATGGAGGTTCATGCGCACCGGCAAGGGCTACTGGCTTGTCCAGAATGCGGCGTTCGGACCGGGCACCATGGCGCTCGATGTCACCAGCGTGGCCGGGAAATCGCATCTTGAACTGAAGATGACGGCGTCAGCGGGAGACGCCCCACGCTTCAGCGGCCAGCAATGGCGCTGTGCGCCCAGCGACCTGCCGGGCCAGTTCCATCTCTACAACCGCTTCCTGTCGGATGCCATCGTGCTGGACACGGCCAATGACAATGGCATTGCCGTCATGCTGCCGGCCACCAACCGCTCCTCTGGCCAGTATTGGCGTGTGATCGAGCGGTAAGAGTGGGCCTACGATGCTTCATCTGCCTCGGGAAGTTGCCCGATGCAGTGCAACGATTGGAGGCCGGCCATGACCACTACGACGCACTACGATAACGCAAATTTTCTACGTGAACTTGCAGAGAACCTGCCACGCATCCTCCCGTCCAGCCGTACCGGCCAGATGGAGTTGCTGCAGCGGTTGGCAGATGAGGAACTGGCTCAGGCGGAATATGACGATTGGGTGCGTGCAAAGGTGGCTGCTGCCCGTGCGGGCAAACAGGCCGGGATGGGTACGGATCAGGTTCGTCAGCTCCTGCAGGCTCGTGCGCGGGAGCTGCGCGATGGCGCATAGGTCCCGCTGAGAGGGCAAAGATCGCTGGATGAGTGTGGAAGGCTGGCAAGCGCCAGGCAGATGCCGCATCCACCCGTCCCATCTCCTCACCGCAATTTGAAGATGGCCTTGTTCGTGTCGTTCAGGCTGAAGCCTTGAGCATCGAAGGGGCCGCCCCACCACATCCACAAGTCTTCGTGCCGTTCGTGGTCCGGGTTGTGGATGGCTTCCAGGAAATCCATGTAGCCATCTGGGCCACCCACGTCCTCGGGCGGGCAGGCGTTCTGGCCGCTGATGCACATGGGCCAGGTGTTCTTGTCCTCGATGGCGGCCAGGCGCTGTTCGACCACCACGCTGTGCTCCCAACCATCGCCGAAGTCATAGCTGTAGCTGAATTGCTGGACGGTTTCGCCCAGCAGGTCTCCAAGTTTGTACTTGCGTTCGTTGAGCACATCGGGTTCGGTCCATTCCGGGTCGGGTGTGCCGTAGCGCTTTTCCTCGATCCTGAATTCATGGAGGTGGCTGTTTTCCCAGCCCATTGCGGCCTGGATAACCCGGTCCAGTTTGGCCAGAGTGATGGAGCCGGGCACGAGGATGCACCGGCGGATGGTGGGCTTGATGTGCTGCAGCTCGATCCGGAGCTGGTAGATGCAAAGAGGCGTGCTGCGACGCGCTGGGCTTTTGGTGCTCATGGCGCGTAGCGTATCAGCCGGGAATCAAGAGCGGAGACCGCGATAGGGGTGGACGCGCGGGACGGGTCCGTTGACTCATTCGCTGTAGGACTTGCTCCGAGTGGCTGGCGCGCCCCGGGACCACGCCTTGCCCTGTGGCGCCTGTGCTGTGATGGCGGCTTGTCCAACCAACGCACAGGAGAAACACATGTCCGAGAAAACCGCTTCCGTCCATTGGGAAGGTGCAGGCAAGACCGGCCAGGGCCGCATCAGCACCGAAACCGGCGCGCTCAAGGACCATCCGTATGGCTTCGGCAGCCGCTTCGGGGATGACCGCAAGGGAACGAATCCCGAGGAGATCGTGGGCGCCGCGCATGCGGCGTGTTTCACGATGGCCTTTGCCTTTGCCTGCGAGAAGGCGGGCATCGCCACCGAGATGCTGGACACCACGGCCAAGGTCCGGCTTGCCAAGGATGGCGAGGGCTTCAAGATCGACCGCATCGCGCTCACGCTGCAGGCCAAGGTGCCCGGCATCGACGATGCGCAGTTTCAGAAAATCGCCCAGGAGGCCAAGTCCCAGTGCCCGCTGTCTAAGGCGCTGGCAGGCGTGCCCGAGGTGACCCTGGTGGCCACGCTGCTGCATTGAACGCGCAGGCCCTTTGGGCCTTTGCCGCGTGGTGACGCGGCTTCAATCCTCCAGTACCAGCCTTCCCCGCATGGGCAACGCATGCGAGGGATACGAGCAAAAGTAGGTATAGCTCTCGCCCTTTTGCAGGCGCGCCACGGGGAAGGTGACCGAGGCGTGCTCGCCGCCCGACAGCATTTGCGTGGCGGCGATGACGCGTGCGTCGGCGTGGTCCACCCAGGCCCGGTCGGGACCGGCGCGCAGGCCGTCGGCGATGACGGCGTGGATGTCGGCGCTGCGGGCCAGCACCCAGTTGTGCCCGGCTTCCTGCCAGGGCTTCCTGCCGGTGTGGACCAGGTGGACGGTGAAGTTCTCGCAGCGCGCGCTGACGCGGATTTCCGCCAGGCTGAAGCGTTTGCCGGGCTGGCCTTCAATGGTGGTTTCGCAGGCGGGATGGGCCACGCTGGATGCGGGCGTGGGGTGGGCATGCTGGGCCTGGGCGTTCAGGCAGAAGGCGGCCAGCAAGGCAGCGGCGGCGGTGATGCGGGTATGCATTCGGAATCTCCAAAAAAGCGGATGGATCTGGAATCGGGGACCGGGCTCAGGCCGCAGCCGTCAGCCCGTCCACGATGACCTGGGGCAGGCCCTGGGAGCAGGGCTCCACCCGGGCCTGCACGCCGTAGACGTGGGCCAGCAGGGCGGGGGTGATGGCCTGGGCGGGCGGGCCGTCGGCCAGCAGCTGGCCTTGCTTGAGCACGATGACGCGGTCGGCGTGGCGCAGGGCGGCGCCCAGGTCGTGCAGCACGACCAGGGTGGTCATGCCGTGGCGGCGCGTTTGCTCGCGCACCAGCTGCATGACGTGGAACTGGTGGTTGAGGTCCAGGGCAGACAGGGGTTCGTCCAGCAGCAGCACGCGCGGTTCGCGGATCAGGGCCTGGGCCAGGCCTGCAAGCTGGGACTGGCCGCCAGACAGCTCATCGAGGTGGCGCATGGCCAGGTGGGCGATGCCCAGGTGCTCAAGCAGGGCGGCAGCCTGGGTGACCGCATCCGGGGAGCCGGCCTGCTGCGGGCGCGTGGTGTGTGGCGAGGCCCTGCGCGCGGCCAGCAGTGATTCGATGACGCGCAGGTGCACGGCGGCCGGCAGGGCCTGGGGCAGGTAGACGATGCGGCGGGCGCGCTCGGCCAGGCTGGCGTGCTGCAGCTCCTGGCCTTCCAGCGTGACGTTGCCCTGGGCGCGCACCAGGCCGGCCAGGGCACGCAGCAGGGTGGATTTGCCGCTGCCGTTGGGCCCCAGCACCACGGTGAGCGTGCCGGTGCGCAGCGGGGCGATGTCCAGCGATTCGATGACGCGTCGGCGCCCGTAGGAGACGCTGAGACCCTCGATCTGCAGACCATCTTGCGTGAGAGGTGGCAGGTTGGTGGGTGCGAAGTGCGGGGTATTCAGGGAGGTGTTCAGGGTGGTGCTCATGTCCGCCCCCGCGTGCGCAGCACGATGGCCAGGAAGAAGGGAATGCCCACCAGCGAGGTGACGATGCCCACCGGGATGATCACGCCCGGGATCAGCGTCTTGGACGCCACCGAGGCCAGCGACAGCACCAGCGCGCCGACCAGGGCGGCGGCGGGCAGGTAGAAGCGGTGGTCATCCCCCACCATGCGGCGCGCGATGTGCGGTGCCACCAGGCCGATGAAGCCGATGCTGCCCACAAAGGCCACGGACAGTGCGGCCAGCAGGCTGATGCGCAGCAGGGCACCCAGGCGCAGGCGGCGCACGTCCACGCCAAAGCTGGCGGCACGGTCTTCGCCCAGGCGCAAGGCGGTGAGGCGCCAGGCGTTGAGCAGCGAGAACGGCAGCACCAGGGCCAGCGCGGCGGCCAGACCGGCCACCTTGGGCCAGGTGGCGCGCGAGAGGCTGCCCATGGTCCAGAAGACCAGGCCCTGCAGCGCCTCGGCCGTGGCCACGAACTGCAGCAGCGAGACCAGTGCGTTGAAGCTGAACACCAGGGCAATGCCGAACAGCACCACGCCTGATGCGCTCATGCCGCCCCAGCGCGCCACCAGGTCCAGCAGCAGGGCCGAGGCCATGGCGAACAGGAAGGCGTTGGCAGGCACGGCCCAGGCCGTTGGCACGCCGGGCACGCTCCAGTCCAGCACGATGGCCAGGGCCGCGCCAAAGGCGGCCGCCGAGGACAGGCCCAGCGTGAAAGGGCTGGCCAGCGGGTTGGCCAGCACGGTCTGCATCTCGGCGCCGGCCAGGCCCAGGGACAGGCCCACGGCCACGGCCATCAAGGCGTAGGGCAGGCGAATGTCCCAGACGATGACGCGCAGCGCAGGCGGCGCCTGGTCGGCATGGCCCAGGGTGGCGATCAACTGGTCCAGCGCCAGCCCGGAGGGGCCGGTGGTGAAGTCCAGCAGCAGCGCGCCCACGATGGCCGCAGCCAGCAGGGCAAGCACCAGCACGCGCAGTGCGGTCAGGCGCCGGTAGCCCCTGGCCAGCGGCGTGGCGCTGGCGGCCGGGCTGGCGAGCTCCACGGGCAGGTCGGCGGCCATGTTCATCGCACGGCTCCGCTGGCCGCTGTGGCCGCTGCCTTGGCAGGCGCATCGCCCCAGAAGGCGCCGTGCATGGGCAGGGCGGGCAGGAAGCGGCGGTTGATCTCGTCCAGTGTGGCCTGGGGGTCGATGTCGCCAAAGCGTTCTGGGTAGAACCACTTGGCCATGGCCTCGATGGCCAGGATGTTGGTGGGCGCGTCGTAGAAGTTGTGCCACAGGCCGTGGGCGCGGCCCTGGCGAACGGCGCCCAGCACCTCGAAACCGGGGCGCGCGGTCAGCGCCTGCAGGCTGGCCGAGAGGTCGGCCGGTGCCACGCCGCTGCCGGCCTTGAGCATGAGGCGGTTGCTCTGCGGGCGGCTGCCGGTGGCGATGTAGACCTCGGGGTCGGCGGCGATCAGGGCTTCCTGGTGCATGTCGCCTATGGCGCCGGGCACCTTGCCGGCCGCGACGTTGATGCCGCCGGCCGCCTCGATGAATTCGCCCATGTTGCCCTTGCCCACGGTGTGGCAGCACCCGTCCCAGACGCCTGCCAGCAGCTCGGCGAAGACGCGCGGGCGCTGGCTGGTGGGAATGCCCTCCACCCGCTGGCGCACCTGCTGCAGGTGCTGCTCGTAGAAGCGCGCATAGGCCTCGGCCTGTTCCTCGCGGTGCACGGCCTTGCCCAGGATGCGCATGCTGGCCAGGGTGTTGCGCACGGGCTGGGCGCGAAAGTCGATGAAGACCACGGGCACGCCGGCCTTCTTGAGATCGTTGACCAGGCCGCTCTGGCGCCCCGGCCCATGTCCGCCCAGGCCGAAGATGGCGATGTCGGGCCGGGTGGAGACCGATTGCTCGGCGCTGACGCTGTCTTCCGAGGTGCGGCCGATGACCGGGATGCGGTCTATGGCCGGGAAGCGGCGCCGGTAGTCGGCATAGCCGTTGGGGTCGGCGAAGGGCAGCTCGCCTTGCCACCCGGCGATGCGGGCCAGGGGCTGGTCACCCTCGATCAGGGCCAGGGCGTAGAGGAAGCGGCCCTCGCCCAGCAGGATGCGCTCCACCTTGGCGGGGATTTCGACCGTGCGGCCGACGATGTCGACCACGGTGGCGGCCGGTGCATTGGCAGCGGTGCCGGCAGGCGAGGCCGCAAGCGCGGAGGCGGACAGCAGGGCGGCGGCGCAGGCTGCGGCCAGCGCCAGCAGTGCGCGGCGTGTGGTGAGACGTTGGATGGATGTCATGGTGTGGCCCCTGCTCAGAAGGACAGGTCCAGGCCCGCCGTGTAGGTGCGGCCCGCGCCCGGCACGCCGTAGAGCTGGAAGCCGTCCAGCGAGGCGCCGATGCGGCTCCAGTAGAAGCGGTTGGTGAGGTTGTTGATGTTGAAGCGGGCCGTGAGCTGGCGGTTGATGCGCCAGCTCAGCGCCAGGTTCTGCACGAAGTAGCTGGGCGCTTTTTCGTGGTCGGCCACATAGATGGGATGCACGCCGTTGGGGCCGTTGACCGTGCTGGACGTATTGTTCTGGCCGCCCACCATGACGTTGTCCGTATAGCGGCGCTCGCCCACGTACTGTGCGCCCCAGCTCAGGGTGACGGCGGGCGTGACCAGGAAGGAGGTCCAGACGCTGCCGCTCCAGTCGGGCACGTTCCTGGCCTCGGCACCTTCGTTCGCGCCCTTGGTGAGGCGGCTCTTCAAGTGGGACAGGCCGGCGTACACCGACCAGCGCGGCGTGATCTCGCCCTGGGCGCCCAGCTCGAAACCCTGCACCCGCTTGGCGGGCAGGGCGCGCACGGGCGAGACGCTGTCGGGGCTGTACTCCCACGATTCGCTCAGCTCGGTGCGGAACACGGCGCCGGTCAGCGACAGGCGCCCGCCCAGCACGTCCCACTTGCTGCCTGCCTCCCAGGTTCGTGACAGGGCCGGCGCATAGGCCAGCTGGGCGGCCGTGCCGTAGACGCGG
>NZ_JTKZ01000427.1:0-13569 GCF_000799035.1 Delftia sp. ZNC0008 | reverse complement strand
CCGCGTCTGCGCATTGCCGCGCCCTTTGGCTACGGGCGCAGCCGGCTGGCCCCGGCCCTGGTGCCCTTCACGCGCCAGCACCCGCAACTGAAACTGCAGCTGGACCTGCGCGAAACGCCTTTCCCCGACCGCCACGATGCCGATGCCGTGGTCCACATCGGCGCGGTGCGCGACTCCTCCTGGGTGGCGCGCGAGCTGGCTGCCAACGACCGCTGGCTGTGCGCCAGCCCCGACTACCTGCGCCGCCATGGCACGCCCGCCACGCCGCGCGAATTGCTGGAGCACGCCTGCATCTGCATCCGCGAGAACGAGGAGGATGTGACGCTGTGGCACCTGCGCCCCGCCGCCAGCCGGCGTGCCGTGGACGGCCAGACCCTGCGTGTGACGCCGTCCTATGTGACCAACGATGGCGGCGTGGCCCGCCACTGGGCCGAACAGGGCCTGGGCCTGGTACTGCGTTCGCAATGGGACATGGCACCGGCCATTGCCGAGGGCCGGCTGGTGCGCGTGCTGCCCGACTGGCATTTCGGCAGCGCGCCCGTCACCCTGCTGGTGCCCACGCGCAAGGGCCGCACGGCGCGCGTGCAGGCCTTGGTGACGTTTCTGGAGCAGTGCGCCGCAGCGGGCGCGCTGTAGTGCAGGTCAGGCCGTGCGCGCGGACGTATCCCGGGCATCGCTGGCACCGTGGGTGCCCTGGCCGCGCTCGCGCAGCCACAGCACCAGGCCGCAGACCATGACCACCAGCTGCGTGCCCACCAGCAGGCCGAAGCCGGCAACGAAACCGCCGCCGGCCGAACGCGATGTCCAGCCAATGACGGCGCCCATGAGCGCAGGCATGAAGCCCGCCACCAGGGTCGCCGTGCCGTTGACGACGCCATAGGCGCTGGCCACATGCTCGGGCCGCGCGCAGTACTGCACGGTGCTGGGAATGGCCGGGCTCATCAGGCCCCAGCAGAAGTTGGCGGCGATCAGGCAGTAGGCCGCCGCGTAGCGGTCTTCCATGTGGATGGCCAGCCAGATGGCCAGCGCCAGGCCCAGGCTGCCGCCGACGAAGATCAGGGGCACCTGGCGGCGCGGCAGGCGGTCGATGACGATGCCGCCGACCAGCACGGCCAATACCGTGGCGTACTGCGGCAGCGAGGCCAGCCAGCCCATCTCGCGCAGCGAAAAGCCGCGCGACTCCAGATAGGCCGGCAGCCAGTTGCTGCTGCCCCAGAGGTAGGAGAAGAAGGCCGCCGACAGCACGGCCACCAGCACCAGATAGCGCGTGTGCATGGCGCCGCGCACGATCTGCCCGACCTGGCCCACCGCCTCGCCCAGCGAGCGCGGGCGCGGCATGCCGGTGTCCACGCGGGGCATGCGGATGAAGGCCAGCACCAGCGGAATGCCGATGGCCACATTGATCAGGCCCAGCACGTGGAACGAGGTCTGCCAGTCATGGCCGGCCACCAGGTAGCCGATCAGCGGATAGCCCACCGCCAGCCCCAGTCCCGTGCCCATGTTCACGAAGGAGTTGGGCAGGCCGTTCTCGTGGCTCTGGAAATGCGCCTTGATGTAGCTGCCCGCCAGCGAGTACAGAGGCCCTTCGGAGATGCCCAGCAGGATGCGCGAGGCCAGCAGCAGGCCATAGCTGTTCATGGCCGGGGACAGAAAGGACACGGCGCCCCACAGCAGCAGGCCGACCACCAGGCTTCGGCGCACGCCGAAGAGCGCCGCGCAAAACGGCGTCAACACGAAGGAAGAAACGCCGTAGCCCACCATGAAGGCCGTGGCCAGCAGGCCCTGGCGCGTGCGGTCGTCGTGCGTCAGCCCGATGTGGTCCAGAAATCCCTGGTCGAGGATGAGGATCGAAAGGTTGATCCGGTCCACATAGGAGATGGCGACGATGATGAAGAGGCTGATCACCCCCCACCAGCGGGCCGCACGCATATCTTTCATGGCAAGTCTCTATCGCCCGATGGGCTGTATCAGAAGAAGTGGCGCACGCCCACCTCGAAGCCGGAGGAGCGGCCGCCCAGCGTGGTGCCCGGGGCCGACAGGCCCTGCACGCCGATGGACTTGGCCGCGCCGTCCTTGTTCTTGAGGAAGGCCACCGTGCCGTAGACCTGGGTGCGCTTGGACAGGTTGTGCCCGTAGCCCACGCTGATCTTGTTCCAGTCGGCATTGCTGCCGTCGGTGTTGTAGTGGCCGTAGGAGGCCTTGAACTCGCCCATGCCCACGGGCGCGGTCACGCCCAGCTGCAGGGCGGTGACCTTGAGGGCGCCGCGCTTTTCGCTGGCCCACAGCAGCATGGGCTTGGCCACGCCGAAGTCCCAGCTCAGGCCCACGTTGCTGGCCGTGAGGTTGGTCGCATCGCTGTCGCCATAGAACTTGCCCGTGGCCAGCGCGCCGTTGAAGGGGCCCTGGCGGTAGCCGAAGCGCAGGCCGCGGTAGTCGCCCTGGTTCTTGTTGGGTGCGCTGCGCGCCTGCTCGCCCATGGCCACCTGCACCTGGCCGTAGAAGCCGCCCAGGTTCTGCGGCAGGAAGTAGCTGACCGCGTTGCTGATCTGGATGGGCGCGCCGCCCGTGGCCGTGCCCGTGCCGGGAATGCCCAGCATGGTGAAGCCCATGGTGCCGCCCACGCCGTTGGTGAGGAAGGGGTCGAAGATCAGCGTGCTCAGGAAGGTGGCCGAGTCATCGCGGCCCAGGCGCACTTCGCCGAAGTCGCCCGACAGGCTCACGGTGGAGCGGCGGTTGAAGCTCAGGCCGCCACCGCTGGCCTTGCCCGAGCCGCTGTCCACGTCCATGCCCGCCTCCAGCCAGAAGCCCGCACGCAGGCCGCCGCCCAGCTCTTCCGTGCCGCGAAAGCCGAGGCGGCTGATGTTGGCGCCGCCCGTGGACAGGCCGGTCTTGGAGGGGCCGGAGCCGTTCAGGTGCGTGACGCCGACATCGACGACGCCGAAGATCTCGACCTTGGACTGCGCCGAAGCGGCACCGGGCAAGGACGCCAGGCAGGCTAGCGCCACGCCCAGCATGGGCGTATGGATGGTTTTCATGGGGTTGTCTCCTCTGGGGGTGGTGGCTTGGGGGGTGGTGGTGGTTTGTCTTCAGTTGCTAGCCCAGGGCCTCGCTCGTCAATTCAGCATGGCCCAACTCAGGGACACCGAGGAAGGGCCGCCCCGCACCGAGGGTGTCGTCCCCCTCCCCCGCGAAGCGGGTAGAGAGGGGGAAGGCGCGAAGCGACTCAGGGGGTGTCATACATCCAGCACTAAACGTTCGCTCTTGCAGCCGGAAACGCAGACCATCATCACTTTGTTGCTGGCCTTTTCCTTGGGGCTGAGCACCGAGTCGCGGTGGTCCGGAATGCCTTCGAGCACGCGCGTCTCGCAGGAGCCGCAGACGCCTTCGCAGCAGCTGTGGTCCATCTGGATGCCGGCATCCAGCAGGGTGTCGAGCAGCGACTTCTCGGGCGTGATCTCGATGAAGCGGCCGCTGCGCTTGAGTTCCACCGTGTAGTTGCTGCACGCATCGTCGGCGGCCTTGACCTCCACGGGCGTGAAGCGCTCGACGTGGGCGTTGGCGTGGCCCAGCTCGGCGCAGAACTTCTCGAAGGCGTCCAGCATGGGCGTGGGGCCGCAGGCGTAGTGGTGCGTGCCCGCGTCGGGCTGGCGTTGGGCCAGCAGCGCGCGCAGGTCGGGCGGGCCGCCGGCCTCGCTGTCGAAGTGCAGGTGCAGCGGCATGCCCAGCGCCTGCAGCTCCTCCAGGAAGGCCGCGCCCTTGCGCTCGCGGGCGAAGTACAGCATCTCGAACGAGCGGCCCTGGCCCTTGAGGCGGCGTGCCATGCACAGCAGCGGCGTGATGCCGATGCCGCCGGCCACCAGCACGGTGTGCGCGGCGCTTTCGTCCAGCGCGAAATGGTTGCGCGGCTCGGAGATGGTGATGGGCATGCCCACGCGCAGCGACTCGTGCACGCAGCGCGAGCCGCCGCGGCTGGCGCGGTCGCGCAGCACGCCGACCACGTAGCGGTGGCGCTCCTCGCTGGGGTTGCTCAGCGAGTAGCTGCGCACCAGGCCGTTGGGCAGGTGCAGATCGATGTGCGAGCCCGGCGTGAAGGCGGGAAGCTCCCCGCCCGCCACGGGCCGCAGGTCCACACTGATGGTGTCCTGGGCCTCGAAGCGCAGCGTGTGCACGAAGGCCTGGAGGTTGGTGCTCATGATGCGGCGCCTTCGTCGATCTGCTCCTGGGCCAGGCGGCGCAGGTGGCGGCGCAGGCGCACCAGGCCGATGTCGTGCTGGTAGAGGTTCTCGCGCTCGTTGGCGTCCAGCTCCATCTGCTCCATCATGATCCGGTCCTGCTCCAGCACGGCCCAGTGGCGCGCCTCCAGGCGGTTGCGGTACAGGAAGCGCCAGGTGTCGCGCATCCAGCCTTGCACCTTGCGGCAGCGCCAGAAGAACACGGCGCACAGGTCGGCGCTGATGGGCGTGACGCAGGCCACGATGGCGAAGTTGCCGCCGGGGCCGCCGGTCTTGGGGTACGGAATCTCCAGGCGCATCCAGTGCACGCCCGTGCTGCCCCACTCGGTCCAGTCGAAGTTCACGCCGCGCTGGCCCACCTTCTCGAAGACGAAGCCGTCATCGGTCTCGCGCACCTGGAACGTGGCCTTGCTGTCACCCTCGGCCATGGAGTGCGACTGCTTGTGCAGGAAGGTGCCGTGCATGGGGTCCATGACGTTGTCCAGCGCATAGCGGTAGTCGCTGCGCCACTCGGCATAGCACAGGAAGTTGGAGTACTCGGGCGAGGTCAGCTCCTCGGGCAGCGTGAACTCGGGCGCCTCGTCAACGGTCTTGTCGCTGTTGTAGAGAAAGATGGCGCCATGCGCCTCGCGCGCATGGAAGGCCAGCGCCGCGCGCGAGCCTTCGAGCTTGCAGCCGGGGCTGCCGGGCACCTTGGTCACGGTGCCGTCGCCGCGCACTTCCACGCCGTGGTAGGGGCAGGCCAGGCGGTCGCCCAGGATCACGCCCTGCGACAGCGGCGCGCCGCGGTGCGGGCAATGGTCTTCCAGCGCGTGGACCTGGCCGTCGGCATCGCGCCACAGCGCGATCTTGCGGCCGAAGCGGCGCACGGACACGGGCTGGGTCTTCACGAAGTCCGAGGGGCAGACCGCGTACCAGAGGTTCTTCAGGCCTTTGTTGAGCAGGCCGTCCACCGGATCGATGGTGATGGTTTGTACGTTCATGGGGCTCTCCAGTCCTGCTCGGTATCAATAGCCCAGCCGCGCCATCAGCGCCTGGAAGCTGTCTTCGGTCCAGGCCTCGCCGTTCTCGCCGGAGGGGCCGCTGCGGTTGAGGTAGGCCACCAGTTCGGGCAGGGTCTGCACGCCTTCGCCGAAGGCGCGTTCGATGGAATCGCCCAGCAGGTCTTCCATCAGGGTGGGGGCACGTTCGCGCGCCTGGTGCGGCTCGAGATAGCGATCAGCGGCCATGGTTCTCTCCTTCGAAAACTGTCTTGTGTGGGGTTGGCTGCGCTCAGTCGGCGCGGATGTCCAGGTCTTTGATGAGCTTGCCGAAGCGATTGAAATCGGCGGCATTCGTCTTTTCCAGGCGCGCGGGCTCGCCGCCTGCGGGCAGCGCGCCGAAGGTGGCCATCTTGGAGACCACGTCGGGCATCTTCAGGATCTCGTTGAGGTGCGTGTTCAGCAGCTTCACGGTCTCGGGCGACATGCCCTTGGGGCCGAACAGGCCCTGCCATGCGGACACTTCCACATCCTTGACGCCCAGCTCGGCCAGGGTGGGCACATTGGGGGCCAGCGCGCTGCGCTGGCTGTCGGCCACGGCCAGGGCGGTGACCTTGCCGCCGACGTAGGGCGCGATCGGTCCCCAGGTCATGAAGGTCGTGGGCACATGGCCGCCGATCAGGTCGTTGACGGCAGGTGCCACGCCCTTGTAGGGAATGTGGGCGATGCGCGTGCCGGCGGCGCGGTTGAACATCTCGCCCAGGATGTGCATGGGCGAGCCGCTGCCGGGGCTGGCGTAGGTCAGGCCGTCGCGCTTGCCCTGGGCGATCAGGGTCTTCATGTCCTTGATGCCCGAGGCCTGGTTGGTGGCCACGAACATGGGCTGCACGCTGGTCTGCACGATGGGCGTGAAGCCGTGCAGCACGTCGTAGCTGGAGCCCGAGGCCGTCTTGAGCACGAACTGCGCGATGGCGAAGGTATTGGGCGCCAGCAGCAGCGTGTAGCCGTCCGGCGAGGCCTTGGCCACATGCACGCTGCCGATGGTGCCGCTGGCGCCGGGGCGGTTGTCCACCAGCACGGGCTGGCCCAGGCGCGTGGACAGCTTCTCGGCATACAGGCGCGCCATGGCATCGGTGTCGCCACCGGCCGGATAGGCCACGATGATGGTGATGGGCTTGGCCGGATAGGCCTGGGCCATCGCGGTGCCGGACAGCGTGGCTGCAGCCAGGAATGCAGCGGCAAGAGAAACCTGGCGACGTGTCTTGTTCATGGTGGGGGCCGTGGGGTGGTTGGGTTGTGGGGGTAGGCCGTCAGGCGCGGTCTCAATGCCGCTTGTCGGTGATGAATTTCCCGTCGCTGGTACCCACGCCCTTTTGGCGCCGGGTGTTGCCGTCGATGCCGCCATCGATGGCCCATTCGGCAAACACCGTGGGGCCGGGCTCGAACTCGCGGGGCTGCCAGTCGGCGGTGAGCTGGTCCTCGTCGGCGTAGTACTCGACCAGGGCGCCGGCCGGATTGCGGAAGTACCAGAAATAGGCCGAGGACACGGGATGGCGGCCCGGGCCCAGCTGGGTGTCCCAGCCGCAGCGCGAGATGTGCATGCCGCCGCCGAAGACCTCGTGGATGTCGCGCACCGTGAAGGCCACGTGGTTCAGGCCAGCGTCCTTGGCGGGGCGCTGCAGCAGGAAGATGTCGTGGTGGCCGCCGTCGGGCGCGCAGCGCAGGAAGGCGCCGCGCTCGGGGTAGCGGTCCGAGGCCGCGAAGCCGAAGTTGTCCACGTAGAAGCGCTCGCAGGCCTGCACGTCCTTGACGAAGAACACCACATGGCCGACCTCGATGGGCTGGGCGCGTTCGTAGGCCGGGCTGGCCTGGTTGACGCGGTCCTTGCGGTTCCAGGTGTTGTAGGCGGCGCCTTGCACATCCACATCACGCTTTTGCGTGACCTACAGGCGCACGGACAGGCCGTTGGGGTCGATGCAGCCTATGCGCCCCTGGCCCTGTGTGAAGCCCGGCAGCGCGGCAATGCGGCTGGCGTACAGCGCAAGGTCCGCCTCGCTTTCCACACCCCAGACCACTTCGCGCAGCGTGGGGCCGGCCTCGATGGCGGGCGGCAGATCGGGATGGTCCACGGCGGCCACGATCACGCGGCAGCCGTTGAGGGTCTCGAACACCAGCCGGTCGTCCGCTTCCTGCACCAGCGCCAGGCCCCAGTCCAGGAAGAAGCGGCGGCAGGTGGCCAGGTCGTCCGCGCCGTAGGTGATTTCGTCTATGCCCAGTACGCTCATGTCGTGCTCCTTCAATTTGCCCAAGCGATGGGGCTCTCGTTCAAGCCCCAGTACATGCTCTTTTGCTCCATGTACTGCTGTATGCCCAGCCGTCCCTTCTCGCGGCCCAGGCCGCTGTCGCGCCAGCCGCCGAAGGGCGTGGAGATGGAGAACTGCTTGTAGGTGTTGATCCAGACCGTGCCGGCCTGCACGGCGCGGCCTATGCGCCAGGCGCTCTTGTAGTCGCGCGTCCAGATGCCGGCGGCCAGCGCGTAGACGCTGTCGTTGGCCTGGGCGAGCAGGTCGTCCTCGTTGTCGAAGGGCATGGCCACGAGCACGGGGCCGAAGATTTCCTGCTGGCAGATCTGCCAGTCGTTCTTCACGCCGTCGATGATGGTGGGGCGGTAGTAGTAGCCGCGCTCGAACTGCGCGCCCTCGGGCCGCTGGCCGCCCGTGAGCAGCCGGCCGCCCTCGGACAGGCCCAGGGCCACATAGCTCTCTATGGATTCGCGGTGCTTGGCGGTGATCAGCGGGCCCATCTGCGTACGCTCGTCGGCCGGGTCGCCCACCTGCAGCGCGGCGGCCTTGGCCGTCAGGCGCTGCATGAATTCGGCATGCAGGCTGCGCGCCACGAACAGGCGCGAGCCCGCGATGCACGATTCGCCCGAGGAGCTGAAGATGCCGTAGAGCACGCCGTTGACGGCATGGTCGATGTCGGCATCGGCCAGCACCATGGTGGCCGACTTGCCGCCCAGCTCCAGCGAGACCGGCATCATCTTGTCTGCCGCGATGTGGGCGATGTGCTTGCCCGTGGACGTGCCGCCCGTGAACGACACGCGCTTGACCAGCGGATGCTTGGTGATGGCGTCGCCGATCACCGAGCCACGGCCCGGCAGCACGCTGACCAGGCCCTTGGGCACGCCGGCCTCTTCGCAGATCTTCGCCAGCTCCAGCGCCAGCAGCGGCGTGGCCTCGGCGGGCTTGACGACCACGGCGTTGCCGGCGGCCAGCGCGGGCGCCAGCTTTTGCGCCTCGCTGGCGATCGGCGAGTTCCACGGCGTGATGGCCGCCACCACGCCCATGGGCTCGTACACGCTCATGGTCATGAAGTCGCCGCGCGAGGGCGTGATGGTTTCCTCCATGGTCTCGCAGGCCGCTGCAAAGAACTGGAAGGTGGCGGCGCTGGCCACCAGCATGCGTGTTTCCTTGATGGGCTTGCCGTTGTCCAGGCGCTGCAGCTGGGCCAGGGGCTCGGCGCGCTCGCGGATCAGCTGGGCCACGCGATGCAGCACGGCCGCGCGCTCATGGGGCTTTTTCTGAGCCCAGCCGCTGGTGCGGAAGGCGTGGTCGGCCTTCTGGATGGCCTCTTCCACATCCTCCAGGCTGGGCGCGCGCAGGCGGCCCACCACTTCGCCGGTGGCGGGATAGAGCGTGGTGGATTCGCCGCCGCCGCCCAGGCGCCATTCGCCGGCGATGTTGATGGGGAGCAGTTCCAGGTTCGACATGGTGAGCCTCTCTCGTTCGTTCGAATCCAGCCGCCTCAGGCGGCCTTGGTGGCCGTGGTGGTGGCCGGGATCTGGTCCAGCTTGTTCACGGGCGGGCCAGAGAACGTGGCCTTGAAATTGCCGATGGCACGCATGTCGATCTCCAGCAGGAAGGGGCCCTTCTTCGTCCAGGCCGACTGCAGCACCGCCGGCAGCTCCTTGAGGTCTTGCACGCGGGCATGGGGCAGCTGGATGGAGGCGCACAGCTGCGCGTAGTCGGGCGTGTGCAGCTCCACATAGCAGCGGCGGCCGCCGTAGGAGGCGTCCTGGATGTTCTGGATCACGCCGTAGCGCTGGTCGTTCATCAGCACGATCAGGGTGTCGCACTCTTCCTGCACCAGCGTGGCCAGCTCGCCCAGGTTCAGGATGAAGCCGCCATCGCCCGCCAGGCCCAGCGTCTTGCGGCCCGAGCCGCTGACCGCCGCGCCCACGGCCGCGCCGATGGCCATGGGCATGCCCATGCCGATGCCGCCGCCCGTGGCGTGCACACCCGCGTTGGGCTCGAAAAAGCGCAGCTCGCGGTTGCCCCAGGTGCTGTTGGAGACGGTCACGTCGCGCACCCAGTTGAAGTTGCGGCCCACGGCCTTTTGCAGCTCCTGCACCAGCACGCTGTACGGGCCCAGGCCGTCGCGCATGGTGGCCACGGCCTCGTCGTGCACCTGGCGCAGGTCGGCCAGCAGCTCGGGGTCGGCCTTGTAGCCGCGCGCCTCCAGCCGGTCGGCCAGGCCTGTCAGCGCCAGGGCCGAGTCGCCGCAGACAAAGCCGTCATCGGCATAGCAGCGGCCCTGCTGGGCGGCGTCCACATCGATGCGCAGCAGCGGGCGCGGCAGCTTCAATTCGTACTTCAGCGTCTCGTTGCTGCGCAGGCGCGTGCCCACGGCCAGCATGGCGTCGCAGCGCTGGTAGAAGGCCTCCACGGGCTTTTGGATGTTGTAGGCGCCCAGCGAGGCCGGATCGTCCTCGGCCACGATGCCGCGGCCCTGGCCCGTGCTGACGATGCCGAAGCCCAGCGCCTTCAGGCGCTGCACGGCAGCGACTGCGTGGCGTGCGCCGCCACCCAGCCACAGCAGCGGGCGGCGTGCCTTGGCCAGCGTGTCGGCCAGGGCATCCAGCGATGCCTCGCTGGGGGCCAGCACGGCCACCGGCAGCGGCGACAGGTCGGCCGGCATGTCGATCACGGTCTGCTGGATGTCGATGGGAATCTCCACGCTCACCGGGCCGGTCGGCGCGGTCATGGCGGCCTGCACGGCGGCCTTCAGGGTGGACAGGCAGGTCTCGGCGCTGCGCACGCGGAACGCCGCCTTGGACACGGCGCCCAGCATGGTCAGCTGGTCGGGCGCCTCGTGGATGTACGACAGCTTCTGGTCCAGGTACTGCGTCTCGATCTGGCCCGTGATGTGCAGCAGCGGCGTGCCGGCCGTATAGGCCTCCACCAGGCTGCCCGCAATGCTGCCGGCGGCCGGGCCGGTGCTGGTGATGCACACGCCCAGGCTGGAGGTGGAACGCGCGCAGGCATCGGCCATGTTGCCGGCGCCGGCCTCGCCGCGCGCCATCACGAAGCGGACCCTGCCGCGCGCATGCATCGCGTCCAGGATGGGCATGTTGTGGATGGAGATCACCCCGAACGCGGCCTGCACGCCGCAGTGTTCGAGGAACTGGGCCACAACGGCGCCGACGGTGATTTTGGATGCGGAAGAAGTCATGTTCTGCTTTGAATCGGGTGAAGGGGCTGAAGCACTACGCTTGCCGTGCAAGGCCACCGGAGACGTCGATGTGGCTGCCGGTCGTGTAGGAGGACAGGGGCGTGGCGAGATAGAAGATGGCGCGCGCGGCCTCGTCGGGCGAGCCCAGGCGGCCCAGCGGAATGGACTTCTTGCGGGCGAGGTCGGCGCTCCAGGCGTTCCAGTCCTGGCTGCGGTCCTCGCGCGCCTCGAAGCGGCGGCGCCACTGGCCGGACTCGATCAGGCCGACCAGGATGCCGTTGACGCGCACACCCTTGGGCGCGAACTCGGTGGCCATGGAGCGCACCAGGTTCTTGAGGCCGGCGCGCGCGGCCGAGGTGGCCACCATGTGCGGCTCGGGCTGCGAGGCCAGCAGCGAATTGACGCAGACGATGGCCGGCTGCGCCGTGCGCTCGAGCTGCGGCAAAAAGGCGCGCGTGGGATGCAGCACCGAGAAGAACTTCAGGTGCAGCTCCTCGGTCCAGGCCGCATCGTCGGTGCTGGCAAACGTCGAGACCCGGCCCTGGCCCGCGTTGTTCACGAGGATGGAGGCCGGACCCAGCGCAGCCTCGCTGTCGCGCGCGAACTGCTGCACCTGGGCGGCGTCGAGCACGTCGCAGGCCTGGGCGAACAGGCGGGCCTCGGGATGGCTTCCGCGCAGTTGCTGCACGGCCTGCTCCAGGCGTTCGGCGCTGCGCCCGCACAGGGCGACACGCGCGCCCTGCGACAGCAGCAGATCGACCGTGGCCAGGCCAATGCCCGAAGAGCCGCCGGTGACGACGGCCGTGGTGTCCTTGAGTTGGGAATCAAACATGGCCGCCTCCTGCGCGCCGGGAATTGAGGGAAAGCAGCTGTGCCGTCTGCGTTTGCGTTTGCGCTTGCGGGCGGTAGTTCAGCAGCTCGGACAGCTCGGCCGCCGCGTCGCAGACGCCGGCGATCAGGGTCTCGGCACGGCCCTCCTCCACATGGGGCGCGGGGACCGTCGTGCCCAGCGCCGCCACCACGCGGCCGCTGTGGTCGCGCACGGGGGCGGCGATGGTGCAGATGGAGCTTTCGTAGAAGCCCTCGCTGAACACATGGCCGCGCTCGCGGTCGGCCTCGACCAGGTTGAACAGGTCCAGCACCGTGCGCGGCGTCTTGGGCGTGTGCGCTTCCAGGTGGTCTTCGGGGTAGAGCGCGCGCAGTTCGGGCAGGGACAGGTCGGCCAGCAGCACGCGGCCCAGGGCCGTGGCATGGGCAGGCAGGCGCGTGCCCACGCGCACCGAACTGGTCAGCGGCGTGGGTGGCGTGACCTTGGCCACATAGACGATGGAGCGGCCATCGCGCACCACGATGTTGCAGGGATAGCGGATCTCGCCGCACAGCCGCGCGATCACAGGCTGGCCCAGCTCGGTCAGGTCCATGGACGACAGGAACTCGAAGCCCAGGCGCAGCACGGACAGGCCCAGCCGGTAGTCATTGCTTCCCTCGGCACGCTGCAGAAAGCCCATGGCCTCCAGTGTGTTGAGCATGCGGAACACCGTGGCGCGCGGCAGCTGCAGGCGGCGGGCCAGCTCGGGCGCGCCCAGCGTGGCATTGCCGCGCCCGAACTCCTGCAGCAGGCGCAGGCCGCGCTCCAGCGCGGGCACCATGTATTTGTCGGTGCCGTTGTCCGCGCTCTCGGCGCTCTCGGCATTCCCGGAAGAGGGGGTGTCGTTCATGGCGAAACCCCTTCAATTCATGACGAAGCCGCCGTTGACGGGCAGCACCTGCCCCGTCACGAAGCGCGCGCCATCGGACAGCGCATAGGCCACGGCGCCCGACACATCCTCGGGCCGCTGCTCGCGCTGCAGCGCGCGCTGGTCGATGTACAGGCGGTGGCGGTGCTCGGGCACGTATTCCGTGGCCTCCACCAGCACCAGGCCCGGCGCCACGGCGTTGATGGTGATGCCGTCGGCGCCCAGCTCGCGCGCCATGGAACGCGTCATGGCCATCACAGCGCCCTTGCTGGCCACATAGGCCATCAGGTTCGGGGCGCCCCACATCGCGGTGTCGGACGCCAGGTTCACGATGGCACCCCGGCCGCTGTCGCGCAGCGCGGCGCGGCAGGCCCGCGTCATCAGCCACACGCCGCGCACGTTCACGTTCATCACCTGGTCCCACTTGTCCAGATCGATGTCGTCCATGCCCTTGCCGCCCGAATCGGTCACGGCCGCGTTGTTCACCAGGCCGTCCAGCCCGCCCAGCGCCTGCACGGCCTGCTGCGCGCAGCGCTCTATCGACTCCGGATTGCCGGCATCCAGCCCGAAGCCATGGGCCTCGAAGCCCTGCGCACGCAGCCGGGCCACGGACTCGGCCAGCAGCTCCTCGCGCAGATCGGCCATGGCGACACGCGCGCCCTGCTCGCAAAAGGCCTTGGCGAACGCAAAGCCCAGGCCGCGCGCCGAGCCTGTGACGAGGATGCGGCGGCCGGCAAGCTGGCCTGTGGAGGGCGTGGTGTTCATGGCGTACCTCAATCGAAGGGGGTTTGCGTCTGTTTCAAATTTGAAATGACACTTTTTTCTTGAAACAAGCGTGAGTTTAGGACTGATGGTTCGGGGTGGGATTGGGGAAAACACGGAGACGTGTGGGAAATGGATGACAGAGGTGTGTCTGGGTGTGTGTTTTTCGGGGTCTTTTTTGATGCTTCCTTGGTCTGCTTTGGACGCATGCCCGGCCTGCGGGCAGAGGCCGGGTTTCGGCCCGGCAGCCGACCGACTTTCTTGCCGCGCGGCAAGAAAGTCGGCAAAGAAACGCGCCCAAATGCCCGCGACCCCTGCGCTTCGCTCCGGGGCAACCTGCGTCGTGGC
>NZ_JTKZ01000445.1:0-24144 GCF_000799035.1 Delftia sp. ZNC0008 | reverse complement strand
CCGCGTCGGGGATATCGACCCGCTCGCGCACCCAGGCGCCGCTGGCCCCTGCGGCCACCAGGGCGTCTATGGGCTCGACCGCCTGCAGCGCACGCACGGCCTGCACGGCATCGTCAAAGGCCGCGCTGACATGCTCCACGCGCACCTGGTCGCCCACGGCCAGCGACATGCGCTCCAGCACGCGGCCGATGCGGTGGCGGCCCACGGTGACGACGCGCGGCCAGGCTGCGCGGGGGCCGGCAGGGGTTGCATGCATGGAAGGCACAACTGATTCATTCATGCAACCGATTATTTCATTCATGCAACACCGCACCGGGCGAATCGGTGAATGCCTGCAGAGCAGGCTTTTCAACAATCACAAAACCCATTCACATCAACAACTTGCGAAATCAAGGGTTTACCCTTTGATCCGGTGGCATGCCACTTGCAAACAGGCCAGGCGTTTCAATCATTTCAAGCATTTCCAGGAGACCCCATGAACCAGCCATCCCGCCTGCCCCGCCGCACCGCCCTGGCCACCCTGCTTGCCGCCGCGCTGCCGCTGGCCGGCGTGACCTGCTCCGTCGCTGCACGGGCTGCCAGCGCCGCCGATGCCTGGCCCACCCGCCCCATTCGCCTGGTGGTGCCGTTCTCGGCCGGCGGCGCCAATGACCTGATGGCACGCTCGGCTGCCGAAGGCGCGTCCAGGATCCTGGGCCAGCCCGTGGTGGTCGACAACCGCGCGGGTGCGGGAGGCACGGTGGGCGCCGACATCGTGGCCAAGGCCCAGCCCGACGGCTACACCCTGCTGGTGAGCGCGGCTGGCGTGATCTCCAACAGCATGATCAAGAAGACCATGCCGTTCAAGGACGATGCGCTGGTGCCGGTGGCCATGATCGGCCTGGCGCCGTCCGTGATCGTGGTTCCCAAGAACGCGCCCTACCAGAACCTGCGCGATTTCGTCGAGGCATCGAAGAAGGGCCAGGGCTTCAATTTCGCCACGGCCGGCACAGGCAGTACGCCGCATTTCGTGGCAGAGATGCTGAACGTGAAGTACGGCGCCCAGCTGCAGCCCGTGCCCTACAAGAGCGGGGCGGAGAGCACGACGGCCGTGCTGGGCGGGCAGGTGGAGGGCACGTCGGAGGCCAGCATCATCGCCCTGCCCCACATCCTCAACGAAGGAAAGTTCAAGGCCCTGGCCACCACCTGGACGCAGCGCATCTCGGCCTATCCGCAGCTGTCCACCGCCGTGGAGCAGGGCTTTGCCGAGCTGCAGATCGCGCACTGGGCCGGCATCCATGCGCCCAAGGGGACGCCGCCCGCCATCCTGGACAAGCTGGCCGCCGCCGTGGACAAGGCCATGAAGGAGCCGGCCACGGTGGAAAAGCTCAAGGGCCTGGGCATCGAGCCCATCGGTGGCACGCGCGCCGAGTTCGTGAAATTCACCGATGCCGAACGCAAGCGCCTGGGCGAGATCGTCAAGGCCGCGAACATGCAGGAAAAGTGAACCGCTTGCGCCATCACCACCGATCCCAACCGAGACAAGACACCATGAATACCCGCCGCAACACCCTCCGCCTGGGCATGGGCCTGGCCCTCAGCGCCATCGCCACCGCTGCCGCCCTGCTCGCCGCCCCCGCCGTGGCCCAGGGCGCAGATGCCTGGCCCTCGCGCCCCATCAAGCTCATCGTGCCCTATGCGGCCGGCGGCTTTGCCGATACACGGGCCCGCAAGATCGCCGACAAGATAGGCCAGAGCCTGGGCCAGCCCATCGTGATCGACAACCGCGGCGGCGCGGGCGGCGTGACGGGCACGGATGCCATCGCCAAGGCCACGGACGGCCATACCTTCGGTTTCGGCTCGCCGGGTCCGCTGGTGACCAATCCCATGCTGATGAAAAAGCTGCCCTACAACGCCGCACGCGACCTGCAGCCCATCATCCTGATCGAAGAGGCGCCGCTGATCCTGACCACGGCGCCCAACCAGCCGTTCAAGACCGTGGCCGAACTGGTCGCGGCAGCCAAGGCCAAGCCCGGCACGCTGACCTATGGATCGTCGGGCGTGGGCGGTGCCCACCACCTGTCGGGCGAGCTGCTGGCCTTCCAGACGCGCACGGAAATGGTCCATGTGCCCTACAAGGGCGGCGCGCTGGCGGCCACCGACCTGATGGGCGGCCACCTGGCCTTCATGTTCGAGATGGGCTATGCGGCCCTGCCCGCCATCCAGGGCGACAAGGTCAAGGCGCTGGCCGTGTCCAGCAAGCAGCGACTGAAGGTGCTGCCCGGCGTGCCCACGCTGGATGAGGCGGGCATCAAGGGCTTCGAGTCATACAACTGGCTGGGCATGATCGCGCCGGCCAGCACGCCGCCGGCCGTGATCGAGCGCCTGAACAAGGCCGTGAACGAGGCCCTCAAGGACGCGGAGGTGCGCGCCATGATCGAGAACACGGGCGGCATGGTCATGGGCGGCACACCCCAGGCCTACGGCAATTTCATCGAGGCCGAACGCGCCAAGTGGGGCCCGGTGATCAAGAACGCCAACATCACGCTGGACTGAGCGCCAGCCCGCGCATCGCTTTTTCCCATCCGACAGAACCCTCCATGAACACCAAGCAACAACTCAAGGCCCTGGCCGAAGCGCGCCGCGGCGTGCTCGTGCCCGGCGCATTCAACGCACTGTCCGCGCGCGTCGTGGCCGATCTCGGCTTCGAGGCCATCTATGTGACCGGCGCAGGCGTGACCAATATGTGGTTCGGCCTGCCCGACCAGGCCTTCATGGGCCTGACCGACATCGCCGACCACACGGCCCGCATCCGCGACGCCGTGGATCTGCCGCTGATCGTCGATGCCGACACCGGCTTCGGCAACGCGCTCAACACCTACCATGCGGTGCGCACGCTGGAGCGCGCGGGCGCCGACTGCATCCAGATCGAGGACCAGATCAGCCCCAAGCGCTGCGGCCATTTCAATGGCAAGGAAGTGATTTCCACCGAGGAAATGCTGGGCAAGATCAAGGCCGCCGTGGACGCGCGCCGCGACCAGGGCACGCTGATCATGGCGCGCACCGATGCCTGCGCCACGCAGGGCTTCGAGGCTGCCGTCGAGCGCGCCCAGCGCTTTGCCGAGGCGGGAGCCGACATCCTCTTCGTGGAGGCCGTGACCCAGGCCGAAGAAATCCGCGCCCTGCCCCAGCGGCTGTCCACGCCGCAGCTGATGAACATGGTGATCGGAGGCAAGACGCCCATCACCGACGCGGGCGAGCTGGCAGACCTGGGCTATGGCTTGGTGCTGTATGCCAATGCCGCGCTGCAAGGCGCCGTGGCCGGCATGCAAAAGGCGCTGGGCCAACTGCGCAACGAGCGCAGGGTGGACGAGAACCCCGCCGTGGTCGCCCCCTTTGCCGAGCGCCAGCGCCTGGTCAACAAGCCGTTCTGGGATGCGCTGGAAAAGAAGTACGAGTGAAGCACGAGCGAGGGCGCTCAGCCCCTCGCAGGCGCCTTCCACCCCTTGAGCGTCAGCTCCAGCGCCTGCAGCGCCTGCTGCAGGCGTTCGGGGGGCGCCCCTTCCTCGGCAATCCAGAATGCCGACTCCACCAGGCAGCCATTGAGCAGGCGCGACATGGCCAGCGGATTGGCCCGCACGATCACGCCGCGCTCCATGAGCTGCTCCAGGTAGCCGGCCACGAAGGCGATGCAGGCACGGTGCTGCTCGCCCTGGTCCGTGCCCGTCAGCACGGCGCGCGCATCCTGCAGCACGATGCGGCGTATCTCGCCCTCCTGCGCCATGGCCAGGTAGGCACGGCAGTAGGCAAGGAACCCCTCCCAGGGATCTGCATGGTCGGCCAGCACCTGCTCCAGGCGCGCGTCCATTTCGGCATCCATCTGCGCCACCACGGCGGCCAGCAGGCCCGGCTTGCCGCCGAAATGGTGGTACAGCGCGCCGCGCGTCAGGCCGGCCTTGGCCGTCAGTTCGTCCATGGAGGCCTGGGCATAGCCCTGGCTGCCAAAGGCCTCGCGCGCAGCCTCGATGAGCTTGGCGCGTGTCTCCTCGATCATGCTGGCCCGGCTTTTGCGCATGGCGCACTCCATTCACATACAAAACGTATGCCAATGATACGGCGCGCCATGGGCAACCCGTAGAATCGCTGACATACGCCGCGTATGTGATTGCAGCGGCCTGTCCGTTTTTCCGAGGTTTCCATGTTCCACGCCTACCGCCAGCTGTTCACCCGGCCCGGCACGGCCGCCTTTGTGCTGGCCGGTCTCCTGGCCCGCCTGCCCCTGTCGATGACGGGCATCGGCCTGATCACCATGCTGTCCCAGCAGCGCGGCGCCTACACGCTGGCCGGCGCGGTCGCGGCCTGCTTTGCGCTGTCCATTGCGGTGCTGGCGCCCCGCATCTCGGCCCTGGTGGACCGCCATGGCCAGCGCAAGGTGCTGCCCTGGGCAGCAGCCGTGAGTGCTGCCGCCATGTTTGCGCTGCTGGCCTGCGCGCATTGGCAGGGGCCGGATTGGCTGCTGCTGGTGCTGGCAGCGCTGGTGGGCGCCCTGCCCAGCATGCCGGCCATGGTGCGTGCGCGCTGGACCGTGCTGCTGCGCGGCACGCCCCAGCTGCAGACGGCCTATGCGCTGGAGGCCGTGCTGGACGATGTCTGCTTCATCGTCGGCCCGCCGCTGTCGGTCGGCCTGAGCATGGTGCTGTTCCCCGAGGCCGGGCCGCTGGCCGCCTCCTTGCTGCTGCTGGTGGGCGTGGCGCTGTTCGTGGCCCAGCGCCGTACAGAGCCACCCGTGGACACATCGCAGCGGCGCACGCGCCAGCAGTCGCTGGCCCGCCATCCCGTGGTACGCACGCTGGCGCTGTTCATGCTGGCCCAGGGCATCATCGTGGGCACCATCGACGTGGCCAGCGTGGCCTTTGCCACGCAGCAGGGCCAGCCGGCGGCGGCCAGCATCGTGCTGTCGTTCTATGCGCTGGGCTCCTGCGTGATGGGACTGGTGTTCGGCACGCTGCGCCTGAAGGCGCCGCTGCACCGCCAGATCGCCTGGGTGGGCGCCTCGGTCTGCATCACGGCCGTGCCCCTGCTGCTGGCCACCAATGTGTTCACGCTGACCCTGGCCGTGCTGCTGGCCGGCATTACCTTCGGCCCGACCATCACCGTGGCCATGGGCCTGGTGGAGCAGCAGGTGCCGCCCCAGCGCCTGACGGAGGGCATGACCTGGCTGCTGACCGGCATTGCCATGGGCGTGGCCCTGGGCGCGGCCGCCGCCGGCTGGGCCACCGACCTGTGGGGCGCGCGCATCTCCTTCGTGGTGGCGCTGCTGGCCGGTGCTGTCATGTGGGCCCTGGGCGTGCTGGCCGCACGCCAGGCACGAGCAGAGAGCCCGCCTGCCGAAGACGCAGCCGCTGCCTGCACCTGAACACGGCCCCAACGCCCGCGCCAGCCCAGACCGCTCAGGCCGCGGCCATCAAGGCCAGCAGCTCGGCCAGGCGCTGGCGCATCCACAGCGCCTCGACCCCGGGCGCCAGCCCTTCCAGCCAGAGCATGCGCACGGTCAGCGGCGGCAGCGCCAGCCCCTCGCAGGCGCGTTGCCGCAGATGCGGGCGCAGATCGCCGAACTCGGCAATATTGACCGGCAGGATGGCCCAGCCCAGGCCGTCGGCCACCATGTCGGCAATCACATAGAAGCTGTTGGAGCGCCAGACGGCGGGACTGAGCACGGTGTCCTCCACGCCCTCGATGTGCATCAGCAACTGGCGGTGCGCGGCCAGCTGCCTGCGCGTCAAGGGCTCTGCGCCATCGAGCACATGGCCCTTGGCCACGCAAATGGTCTGCGGCACGCTGCCGATATGGCGCTGGGCACAGGTGGCCGGCGCAGGCGCTCGGTCGAACTGGAAGGCGACCTGTGCACGCTGCGCCGCCACATGCTCGGCCACTTCGGAGGCCGTGCCGTTCAGCACGGTCAGTTCCATGGCCGGAAAGCGTGCCGCCAGCTCCTTGAACAGCTGGGCCAGCGGCACATAGGGCAATGCCTCGTCCAGCGCAACGGCCAGGCGCGCCTGCCCGCCTGCGGCCAGGGCGCGTGCGCGGTGGTCCATGGCCTGGGCCTGGTGCAGCAGGGACCGGGCCTCCAGCAGCATGACCTCGCCTGCGGCCGTGAGCCGCACATGGCGTCCCACACGGTCGAACAGCTCCAGCCCCAGATCGGCCTCCAGCAGGCCGATGGCCGTGCTCACGGCCGATTGCGCACGGCCCAGGCGGCGCGCAGCCTCGGTCATGGTGCCGGCCTCGGCCACCGCCACGAAATGCCTCAGTCTGTCCAGTGTCCATTCCATCCATCAATTTTATGGATTGAATCAAACTTTGATAAATCATTTTATTGATGGAAACTGCGGCTTTCATCCAAAGGAAGCTCCGGCCCACAAGGCCAGGGGCAAACAGGTGCTTTATGGCGTTCACGACGCAAACCCGGGTCCCCGCTGCGGGGCATCCCTCCAAATCTCTGGCGGCCGACCCGCGCCGCTGGCTGGTGCTGGCCATCGTCTCGGTGGCGCTGCTGCTCATCGTCATCGACATGACGGTGCTCTACACGGCACTGCCGCGCCTCACGCATGACCTGGCGGCCACGGCCTCCGCCAAGCTGTGGATCGTCAATATCTATGCCCTGGTGGTTTCCGGCCTGCTGCTGGGCATGGGCACGCTGGGCGACAGGCTCGGCCACAAGCGGCTGTTCATGGCCGGGCTGTGCGTGTTCGGCCTGGCATCGCTGTGCGCGGCCTTTGCGCTCTCGCCCACCCTGCTGATTGCGGCGCGCGCGCTGCTGGGCGTGGGCGCGGCCATGATGATGCCGGCCACGCTGTCCCTGATCCGCCTGAGCTTTGCCGATGAGCGCGAGCGCGCGCTGGCCATCGGCATCTGGGCCTCGGTGGCATCGGGCGGTGCGGCCTTCGGCCCCGTGGTGGGCGGGCTGCTGCTGGAGTATTTCTGGTGGGGCTCGGTGTTCCTGATCAACGTGCCCATCGTGCTGCTGGCCCTGCCCCTGGCCTGGTGGCTGATTCCCGCAGGCGGCGCCACCTCGCAGCGGCCCTGGGACTTTGTGGGCTCGCTGCAGGTCATGGCAGGCCTGGTGGCAAGCACCTACGCGATCAAGGAGGCTGGCAAGCAATCGCCCGACTGGGCCCTGGCCGCCGTGGCCCTGGTGCTGGGCCTGGGATTTCTTGCCCTGTTCGTGCGGCGCCAGCGGCGCAGCAGCGACCCGCTGCTGGACTTCGCCCTGTTCCGCAACCCGGCCTTTGCCACGGCCGTGGCCTCGGCCCTGGTGGCTGCGGCAGCGCTGATCGGCATGGAACTGGTCTTCAGCCAGCGCCTGCAGTTGGTGCAGGGCCTGTCTCCGCTGCAGGCGGGCCTGGCCGTGCTGCCGCTGCCGCTGGCCGCCTTTGTTGCCGGCCCCGTCGCAGGCCACTGGCTGCCGCGACTGGGTGGGGCCCGCATGCTGCCGGCCTCCCTGTTGCTGTCGGGCCTGGGCATGGGCGGCTACCTGCTGGTCCATGACATGGGCTGGTGGCCGCAGGCGGGGGCGCTGGCCCTGCTGGGCCTGGGCATAGGCGCGGCCATGACCACGGCGTCGAGCACCATCATGCAAAGCGCTCCCGCAGACCGTGCAGGCATGGCGGCTTCGGTCGAGGAGGTGTCATACGAGCTGGGCGGCGCCCTGGGCGTGACGCTGATGGGCAGCCTGCTGTCGGCCGTGTACGCAGGCTCTTTGCGCCTGCCTGAGGGGCTGGGCCTGGCCCTGCCCGATTCCGTGCGCGACAGCCTGGACGAAGCCCTGCTGGCCGCCGAACAGCTGAGGCCTCAGGCCGCGCACCAGTTGACCGAACTGGCACGCACGGCCTTCGGCCAGGGTTTCAGCGCCGTGATCGCCGGCGCCACGCTGCTGCTGGTGTGCACGGCGCTGTGGACGGGGTGGCGGCTGCGCGGTCAGCGCCGCTGAACGTCGGCACCCCGGCTTCAGCCAGAAAGCCAAAAAGCCCCTTTCGGGGCTTTTTGGGCGCTGCGTGCACGTTGCGCGTGCACATTGCTGGCAGGTGCTTCGATCAGGCGAAGTTCTGCTCGGCAAACTTCCAGTTCACCAGCTTGTCGAGGAAGGTCTCGACGAACTTGGGACGCAGGTTGCGGTAGTCGATGTAGTAGGCGTGCTCCCAGACGTCCACGGTCAGCAGGGCCTTGTCTTGCGTGGTCAGGGGCGTGCCGGCGGCGCCGGTGTTGACGATGTCCACCGAGCCATCGGCCTTCTTCACCAGCCAGGTCCAGCCGGAGCCGAAGTTGCCCACGGCCGACTTCACGAAGGCTTCCTTGAAGGCGGCATAGCTGCCCCACTTCTTGTTGATGGCGTCAGCCAGGGCACCGGTGGGCTCGCCGCCACCGTTGGGGGCCATGCAGTTCCAGAAGAAGGTGTGGTTCCAGATCTGGGCTGCGTTGTTGTAGATGCCGCCGGAAGACTTCTTGACGATCTCTTCCAGGGTCATGCTTTCGAATTCGGTGCCCTTTTGCAGGTTGTTCAGGTTCACCACATAGGCGTTGTGGTGCTTGCCATGGTGGTACTCCAGCGTTTCCTGGCTGTAGTGGGGTGCCAGCGCGTCAATCGCATAGGGCAGAGGGGGCAAGGTATGTTCCATGGTGTTTCCTTCGTGGTTGAAATCTTTTAGGACGGGCCAGCACCTGTTGCGCAGAGCGCCTGCAGCGCCTGCCGTGACCGTCGCGCGGGGCCTGCACTGCGCGCATTGCTGCGAGCCCTGGCCCTCACGCACCCGAACGGGCATTGTAGGAACAAGTTCGTGACCCTGCGGCGAAAGCGCGCTCCAAATCGGCCATCTTGGCCCGCTGCCGCGAGGGTGGATGTGAATTGACCGCAATCCGGCCAATCGGCCTACACGGATACCGCCTGCCGCCCGCCACTCCCTGCACGCCGAACGCTGCACACAGCGGGCCGCAGTTCAGAGCAGGCGCGGCTGCGTCACCACCAGGTCCAGACTGCCGTCCGCCAGTTGCGCCTGCAGCGCCGTGCCCGGTGGCGCACGGCGCGCCTCGGTCACGGGATGGCCCTCGGCATCGGTGAGCAGGGCATAGCCGCGCTGCAGCACCAGGCGCGGGTCCAGCAGTTGCAGGCGAAGCTCCATGCGCGCCAGGTGGTCCGCGCGCCTGTCCAGGCCGCGGCGCATGCCCGCAGGCAGCTGCGCCTGCAGGCCCTGCCCCGCATGGTCCATGCGCTGCAGCCTCAACTGCATGGCATGGCGCAGGCGCTGCGCCTGGCGGCTGAGCTGCAGCCGGCTGCGCGCCAGCTGTTCGCTGGGCCGGCCCAGGCGCTGCGACGCCAGGTCAAGGCGCTGCTGCTGGCGGTCCAGCAGCCGTTGCACCCCGTCCTCCAGCCGGCCCTGCATGAGCTGCAGCGCACCCAGCCAGACGTCGCGCGGTTGGCTCACCAACTCTGCCGCCGCCGTGGGCGTGGGCGCGCGCAGGTCGGCGCAGAAGTCGGCAATGGTGAAGTCGGTCTCGTGCCCCACGCCGCTGATCAGCGGCACCGGGCTTTGCACGATGGTGCGGGCCAGGCGCTCGTCATTGAAGGCCCAGAGGTCTTCGATGGAGCCGCCGCCGCGCACCAGCAAGATGGTGTCGATGTGCGGCGCGCCGGCCACCGATCCCGCGCCTTCCTGCGCCAGCCCATAAAGCCTTTGCAGCGCGTCGATCAGCGATGCCGGTGCCTGCGCGCCCTGCACCAGGGCCGGCACCAGCACCACGGGGATGTGGGGCACGCGGCGGCGCAGCGCGGTGATCACGTCGTGCAGCGCGGCAGCCCCCGGCGAAGTCACCACGCCAATGCCGCGCGGCAGCGGCGGCAGGCTGCGCTTGCGCGTCGCATCGAAGAGGCCTTCGGCCTCCAGCTGCGCCTTCAGCCGCAGGAACTGCTCGAACAGTGCGCCCTGGCCTGCACGCTGCATGCTTTCGACGACCAGTTGCAGATCACCGCGCTGCTCGTAGACACCCAGCCGGCCCCGCAACTCGACCAGCTCGCCATCGCGCGGCGAAAAGTCCATGAGCTGGGCCGCGCGCCGGAACATGGCGCAGCGGATCTGCCCGCCGGCGTCCTTGATGCTGAAGTAGCAATGGCCGCTGGCCGCGCGCGAGAAGCCGCTGATCTCGCCGCGCACCGCCACCGGATTGAAGCGCGCCTGCAAGGCATCGCTCACGGCGCGGCACAGCGCGCCGACTTCCCAGACCAGCGGCGCCGCTGCTGGATTCATTGCGCCAAATGCACCGCTCATGCGGGCTCCCGGTCAGCATGCAGTGCAACATTCTCCACAGGCCGGCAGATGCGGCCTTGAAGAGGCACTTTGGCGATGATTTGCACAAGCAATCTCAAGAACACCTCGCAAGCATTTGATTAATAATAGATTTTTTACTGAAACAAAGAATTCACATTTGTCACAGTGGTCATTCGCCGTCGCCGCCGCATCTGCGCAGGCAGCTTGATAACAAAGTTATCCACAGAAAATTGTGCTATATGAGCAAGCCCGAGGCCAGAAACCGGGACACCGCCCGTTGCCTGGATGCTGCGCCCGGTCACAGTTTTAGGCCGATCGCGCAGCCGGGACGCCTGGACCGGCCACATGGCTGGGCCATAATCGTCGGCTGCAGTTAAACGCGGGGGGAAAACAACTTGCTGTCGATCATACAAGCCGCAGGCTGGCCGATCTGGCCACTGATTGCCTGCTCCATCCTGGCTCTGGCCCTGGTCTTTGAACGCTTCGTGGCGCTGAAAACAGCCCGTGTTGCGCCGCCTGCCCTGTTGGGCGAGGCGATTTCCGTGTCCTCGCGCGGCCTGCCCAGTCAGGAAGTCGTGCAGCAACTGGCACAGAACTCCACGCTGGGCGAGGTCCTGGCCAGCGGGCTGCGCGCACTGCAGGCCCATCCGGACAGCAGCGAGGAAGAGCTGCGCGCGTCAATGGAAGGCGCCGGCCGCGCCGCCGCCCACACGCTGGAAAAGCACCTGAGCGCACTGGCCACCATCGCCTCTGCCGCCCCTTTGCTGGGCCTGCTGGGCACGGTGATCGGCATGATCGAGATCTTCGGCTCGCAAGGCGGCGCATCGGCCACCGGCGGCAGCAACCCCGCCCAGCTGGCGGCCGGCATCTCCATCGCCCTGTACAACACGGCCTTCGGCCTGATCGTCGCCATTCCGGCCCTGATCTTCTGGCGCTACTTCCGCGCCCGCGTCGACGGCTACCTGCTGGGCATGGAGCTGGCTTCCGAACAGTTCGTGCGCCACCTCACCCGCGTCGGCGGCAAGTGAACCAGCACGCGAGAGACCTGACATGAACTTCCGTCCCCGCCGCCGTGACGAGCCCGAGATCAACCTGATCCCGTTCATCGACGTGCTGCTGGTGGTGCTGATCTTTCTGATGCTGTCCACCACCTACAGCAAGTTCACCGAGCTGCAGCTGACCCTTCCGGTGGCCGACGTCGAGCAGCAGCGCGACCGGCCCCGCGAAATCATCGTCGCCATCGCAGCCGATGGCCGCTATGCCATCAACAAGACCGCCGTGGAAGACCGCAGCGTCACCGGCCTGACCCAGGCGCTGGCCGCAGCGGCCGTCGCCGGCAAGGACAGCGTGGTCATCATCAGCGCCGATGCCACTGCGCCGCACCAGTCCGTGGTATCGGTGATGGAAGCCTCGCGCCGCGCCGGACTGTCCCAGATCACCTTCGCCACGCAGACCTCGGCCAGCGCCGGGCGCTGAAGGCAAGGCCGCCATGCCCCGGACTGGTCCTGCCCCCGCAGCCCGGGGGCTTCGCGCGGCCTGGCGCCGCCGCGGTCCGCTGGCCTGCGCGCTCCTTCCCCTGTCCCTGCTGTACCGTGCCCTGCTGGCCCTGCATCGGCTGCCATATGCACTGGGCTTCAGGCGTGGGGGCCAGGCCGGCATTCCGGTCATCGTCGTCGGCAACGTGATTGCGGGCGGCGCCGGAAAGACCCCCGTCACGCTCGCCCTGGCCCGCCATCTGCGCGATGGCGGCTGGAGTCCCGGCATCGTCTCGCGCGGCTATGGTCGCAGCACGGACGACTGCCGCGAGGCCCGTCCTGACAGCGCCCCCGCCGACGTGGGTGACGAGCCCGCGCTGCTGGCGCGTGCCAGCGGCGTGCCGGTCTTCGTGGCCCGCAAGCGCATCGAGGCCGTCCAGGCCCTGCGCGCCCGCCACCCGCAGGTGGATGTGGTCATCAGCGACGACGGCCTGCAGCACCTGGCCCTGGCCCGCGACATCGAGCTGTGCGTCTTCAATGACGACGGCATCGGCAACGGCTGGCTGCTGCCGGCCGGCCCGCTGCGCGAGCCCTGGCCGCGCCCCGTCACCGCCGTGCTGCATGCAGGCGCAGCCCCCGACACCGACGCCCCCGCGTTTGCCATGCAGCGCCAGCTGTCCAGCGAAGCCGTCAATGCCCAAGGCGAGCGCATCGCACTGTCCTCCCTGCGTGCGCAGCCCGTGGAGGCCGTGGCGGCAGTGGCCCGGCCCGAAGGCTTTTTCTCCATGCTGACCCGCGAGCAAGGCCTGACGCTGGAGCATGTCCAGGCGCTGCCGGATCACTATAATTTTGAGAGCTTCCAGCGCCTGGGGCGCAACGAAGACCCGCTGGTCTGCACCGAAAAAGATGCCGTCAAGCTGTGGCGCACCCATCCCCAGGCCTGGGCGGTTGCGCTGCAATTGCAGCTGCCGGCGGATTTCTGGGCGCTGCTAGATGAGCGGCTGCAGGCACTGCGCCCCTGCCCCGCCTGACTATCATCTCCGTCTCGGCTGGCTGCCACGGCCCGCCCTTTCCCTTCAAAACACAGGATCCGCCATGGACGCCAAACTTCTCGAACTGCTGGTCTGCCCCGTCACCAAAGGCCCGCTGCGCTTTGACCGCGAGCACCAGGAACTGGTCTCGCGCAGCGCGCGCCTGGCCTACCCGGTGCGCGACGGCATTCCCGTGCTGCTGGAAACCGAGGCCCGCACGCTGGACGACGACGAGATCGAGGACTGATTTTTCCCATCATCTGCGCCGCCCCACGCCTTCGCCTCACTCCTGCACGCACCATGTCCTCCGCGCCCTTCACGGTTCTGATTCCCGCCCGCCTGTCTTCCAGCCGCCTGCCGGGCAAGCCCCTGGCCGACATTGCAGGGCTTCCCATGGTCGTGCGCGTGGCACAGCGCGCCAGCCGCAGCGGCGCCGCACGGTGCGTGGTCGCAGCTGATGACGAAAGCATCCTCGCCGCCTGTACCGCGCATGGCGTGGCGGCCGTGCTCACGCGCAACGACCATGCCAGCGGCAGCGACCGACTGGCCGAGGCCTGCGCGCTGCTGGATCTCGATGGCGATGACATCGTGGTCAATGTCCAGGGCGACGAGCCGCTGATCGCCCCCGAACTCATCGACGCCGTGGCCGCCCTGCTGCCCCGGCAACCTTCGGCCAGCATGGGAACGGTGGCGCATGCCATTGACAGCCTTGCCGACTTCGTCAACCCGAACGTGGTCAAGGTCGTCTGCGATGCCCAGGGCATGGCCCACTATTTCAGCCGTGCGCCCATTCCCTTCGCGCGCGAGCATGCGGACCAGGCATGGTGGGAGACGGCATCGGCAGCGTTGGGCCACCCCGGCTTCGCACCGCTGCGCCACATCGGCATCTACAGCTATCGCGCTGGCTTCCTGCGCAGCTTCCCCCAGCTTTCCCAGGCACCCACCGAGGCACTGGAGGCCCTGGAGCAGTTGCGTGCGCTGTGGCACGGCCACCGCATCGCCGTCCATGTCACACCCCATGCACCCGGCCCTGGCGTGGACACGCGCGAGGATCTGGAGCGGGTGCGCGCCCAGCTGTCCAACCCGCCGGCGTGAATCGGCCGGCCGCTGAAAACGCACAAATGGCGATGCCGGGCATCGCCATTTGCAGCAACACCGCCCATGCGGTTTTGTCGGACAGCAAAACGCAGGTTTTGGCGATTGCACAGGCGACAGTTTTGCCCCGTGCGTGTAAGCCAGTGTTGGCCCTGTGCGTGCTATCCTTGCCCGCGACAAAAATATGACGCATGGACTGTCCGCCCCGGTGGGCCGATCCGGCAGACAAGAATTTCTACTCTCCTCAAGGACTTCCATGAAACTGATTTTGTTGGGCGCACCCGGCGCCGGCAAAGGCACGCAAGCCGCTTTCATCTGCCAGAAGTACGGCATTCCCCAGATCTCCACCGGTGACATGCTGCGTGCCGCCGTCAAGGCCGGCACGCCCCTGGGCCAGCAGGCCAAGGCCGTGATGGACGCCGGCCAACTGGTCAGCGACGACCTGATCATCAATTTGGTCAAGGAGCGCATTGCCCAGCCCGATTGCGCCAACGGTTTCCTGTTCGACGGATTTCCCCGCACCATTCCCCAGGCCGACGCCATGAAGGCCGCCGGCGTGAAGCTGGACTACGTGCTCGAGATCGATGTGCCCTTCGATGCCATCATTGAGCGCATGAGCGGCCGCCGCTCCCACCCCGCTTCGGGCCGCACCTACCACGTCACGTTCAACCCGCCCAAGGTCGAAGGCCTGGACGACGTGACCGGCGAGCCGCTGGTGCAGCGCGAGGACGACAAGGAAGAAACGGTCAAGAAGCGCCTGGACGTCTACAGCAGCCAGACCCGCCCGCTGGTGGACTACTACCGCGCCTGGGCCGAGAAGGAAGCCGCAGCAGCCCCCAAGTACCGCGCCATCAGCGGCCTGGGCTCGGTGGAAGACATCACCCAGCGCGCCCTCGCAGCACTGGCTGAATGACGCAGGCCATGCGCCAGACCCCAGAAAAGCACCCGCCCGCCGGGTGCTTTTTTGTTGCCCGCCTGCATCTGAAGCGCCGGCGACGCCCGGAGGATCAGTCGCGCGGCTGCGCGGCCAGCGCCAGCATCATGGCAATCCGCGCCTTGGCCACGGGCAGTTGGACCAGATCGGCCTCTGCGGGGTCCGTGCCAAGCCCCGAGGCAACGGGCAGGCCTTCGGCGCAGCGCGTGCCCCGCCAGATCCAGACGCCTTTGTCGCGCGCACGCAGCAAGGCCGCTTCCATGCTTTCGTGAACGGTCGCATTGCCCGTGCCGGCCACCACGATGCCGCGCACGCCTGCGGCCACCAGCGCATCCACGCCGCAGGCACGCGCCAGGGCACTGCTGAACACCACCTCGACCCAGGGCAGCTCATCCAGCGCCAGCAGGTCAGACAGAGCGGGAGCGGAAGTCACCATCCGCGCAACGGGGGCAACCGGCGTGACCGGCGTGACCGGCGTGACCGGCGCATCATGCACCAGCCAGCGCACGCGCCCTTCCTCCACCAGGGCCTGCGGGCCACCTTCCATGGAGCGCATGGCCTGCAGTCGGTAAGGGTGGACTTTTTGCACCTGGGCCGCCGCATGTACTTCGCCGCCGGCCACCACCCACACACCGCTGCGCCCGCCGCTGGCGGCCACGGTCACGGCATCGCGCAGATTCTGCGGTCCGTCGGCCAGCAGGGCCGTGGCCGGGCGCATGGCGCAAGTGAGCACTATGGGCTTGGCGGCAGGCAGCAGGCTGTGCAGCAGCCAGGCCGTCTCTTCCAGCGTGTCCGTTCCATGCGTGATCACCACGGCGCGTGTGTCCGCATCCTCCAGCGCCTGCGTGCAGGCACGCAGCAACGCGCGCCACACGGGCCAGTCCATATCCTTGCTGTCCACCTGCGCGATCTGCTGCGTCTGCACAGGCCCCAGCGCCTGCTGCTCCAGATCCGGCACGGCATCGAGCAGCGACTGCACCGTGATCTGTCCGGCCTTGTATCCCACTGCCTGCGACTGCGAATCCGCCCGGCCGGCGATGGTGCCGCCCGTGCCAAGAATCACCAACTTTGACTGCCCCACTTGCACCTCTTGGAAAACTGGTTAAAAATACAGATACTGTATAAATCATCAGATGACTTCTCTGCCTGCCATCTGAATTCAAGGACCGGACGCACGCCATGCTCGACCATCCCAAGCTCACCGCCCGCCAGCAACAGATCCTGGACCTGATCCAGGCCGCCATCTCCCGCACGGGCGCGCCCCCCACCCGCGCGGAAATCGCCAACACGCTGGGCTTCAAGTCCGCCAACGCAGCAGAGGAACATCTGCAGGCCCTGGCCCGCAAAGGCGTGATCGAACTGGTCAGCGGCACCTCCCGCGGCATTCGCCTGCGTACCGACACCGTGCGCAACATCAATGCCGCACGCGGCACCAGCTTCGGGCTGCCGCTGTCGGCCCTGGCGCCGCTGATGCTGCCGCTGGTGGGCCGCGTTGCGGCGGGCTCGCCCATTCTCGCCCAGGAACATATCGACCAGACCTATTCCGTCGAACCCAGCCTGTTCCAGGTCCGCCCGGACTATCTGCTGCGCGTGCGCGGCATGTCCATGCGCGACGCGGGCATCATGGACGGCGATCTGCTGGCCGTGCAGTCCGCGCATGAAGCCCGCAACGGGCAGATCGTCGTGGCACGCCTGGGAGATGAAGTCACCGTCAAGCGCCTGCGCCGCACCACGCAGGGCGTGGAGCTCCTGCCGGAAAACCCCGATTACCCGGTGATCCGCGTCGCTCCCGAAGAGGCCTTTGCCATTGAAGGCCTGGCCGTGGGGCTGATCCGCAACAGCATGTCCATGTAAGCCGGACGGGCAGCCCTGCACGGGTTGCCCCCCCCTATTTCATGCACCGCCCAGGTGGTAGGCGCGAAGCCTTGCAGCTTCGCCCTGGGCGGAGCTTTGCCCGCAAACCGCAATCCTGCCTGTGTCCATGCCTCTTTGAAATACGCCAACAGGAGTCGTCACATGGGATTCGCTCTGCCAACACTGTCTTCTCTGTCCTTCCTGCGCCTGGCACAGGGCATTCGCCTGCCCGCCGCCGCCATGGAGCCCGCCATGCGCACCATCCAGCCCGAATCGCCTGTGCAATCCGAGCAGGCGACCATCCTGTCCTTCAGCAAGGCCCGCCGCCGCAGCCAGCAACGGCGCAGCAAGTCAGCACGGCTGCCAGAACACAGGGATGCGCAGCTGCTGCTGCCCCTGCAACCCGAACTGCCCTCCCTTCCGGCAGATCAGGCCCTGCCTTCGGGTCTGCGCATCATCCAGCGCTCGCCGCAGGAGCAGCCCGAATGCCTGTTCATCTCGGGCCGCATGGCCGATGTCTGTGCCGCCCTGGAACGCATGGAAGCGCACGGCGCGCAGACACCGGCCTGAGGTCGCCCTGAGACCAACCCGTCCACCCGGTCTGCGAGAGCCCGGGCCTGTCTCTTGCCTTGCCCAGCGGCAGGGGCTGCGCATCAGGCCCTGACAGCCGCCGGTGCAGCACTCCCCTCGCTGCGCCGATTGCGCATGCACCACGCCTGCGCCGCGGCAACGCACAGAATGCACAGCACGACGCTCAACGAAAAACGCAGTCCGCGCGCATCGGACAGCATGCCGAACAACGGCGCCACCATGCCGCCTATCGACATGGCCAGCCCCAGGGTCAGCCCGCTGGCCGTGGCCTGGTTGCGCGGCAGATAGTCCTGGGCCAGCGTGACCTGGGCGGCAAACGGAAGAAACATGCACACGCCCAGGGCCATGGTGCAGGCCAGCGCCATCCATGGCGTGGAGGCCAGGGCCAGGGCCGCCAGAGCAGGCAATGCCAGCAGGTAGCCGGCGCGGATGGCCTGCATGCGCCCCCGGCGATCTGCAAGCGTGCCCCCCAGCAAAGTGCCCACCGCCGCAGCGGCTGTGAATGAGGTCAGCGTGGCCGCTCCCATGAAGTCCGAGCCGCCCAGCTCGCGCGTCACGAACATGGGCAGGGTGGACAGCACCGTCACATAGGGAATCGACCAGCAGACGATGACCCCGCACAGCAGGAAGAAGGCGCGCCAGTGGTTGGCCGGCAATTCGCCCTGAGCCACGGCCGGGCGCCGGGTGGCGCAATGGTCCTTGGCTCCATCCCGCCAGGTACAGGCATACCAGAGCACCAGCATGGCCGCTGCAGGCAGGGCCAGCATCCAGCTGCGGTGCAAGGCGCCTGCGCCCACCACGGCCGCAGCCAGCATGGGAGCGAACGATGCCCCCGCCGTTCCGCCCACCGAAAATACGCTCATCGCCTTCTGCGAGCTGCCGCCCGCCATGCGGGCCGCCACCGTTGCGGACGGATGGTAGGCCGCGATCCCCAGGCCGCACAGCACGGCAGCCAACCAGCTGACCCAGTAGTCCGGGCTCATGCCCACCAGGGCCAGGCCCAGGGCGGCCACCACAAAGCCGGCCGGCACCATCCAGGGCCGTGGCGACCGGTCGGCATACAGGCCGAACAGCGGCTGGACCATGCTCGACAGGCCCGTGGCCGCCAGCATCAGGCCGCTGGCTTCCGTATAGCTGTAGCCGCGCTCCAGCACCATGAAGGGCAACAGCGCAGGAACCAGTCCCTGGTAGAGGTCGTTGATGGCATGCGTGCCCGTAAGCAGCCCCAGACGTGCGCGGTTCATGCCCTGCCTCCTGTCACGTCCGTCATTCTCGAAAGGGAAATCATCTCCATACCTGCCACTTTCCTGCGGATTGAAAGTGGGTCATCGTAGAAAGTGCATGATCTGCATTCCTGCTACGAAGCAACAACAATCGTCGAGAAAATGACAACCCGGCAAAGTGGCCCACTTTCCCATGCCCGCACCCGCGCCTGCCTGGATGACGTGCCTGCGGCCGCTCCATTGCCCCCGCACGGCGAGCACACGGCCCGCCCGGTCGTGGCCTTTGCCACAGACATGGCGGCCGGCGCGGCCATCGCACCGCATGCCCACCGCCGCGGCCAGCTGCTGCATGCCACCGAGGGAGTGATGCTGATCCGCGCGGATTCGGGCAGTTGGGTCGTCCCCCCGGGATGCGCCGTCTGGGTTCCACCACAGGCCCTGCACGCCATCCACATGGCCGCCGGCCCCGTGGCCATGCGCACCGTGTTCGTGGAGCCGGGGCTGCGGCCCGGCCTGTGGCAAGACTGCCGAGTGATGCAGGTCACGCCCCTGCTGCGCGAACTCGTGCTGGAGGCCATCGAGCTGCCCATGGACTACCCGCTGGGCGGCAGGGAGGAGCGTGTCATGCAGTTGATCCTCGACGAAATGGAGCGCGCCCGCGCCCTGTCCTTGCACGTGCCCATGCCCCGGCATGGCGCCCTGGCCGCCTGCTGCCGCAGCTTTGTGGACGACCCATCGCAGGACGCCGGCCTGGCCAGTTGGGCACAGCGGCTGCACATGCATCCCCGCACGCTGGCACGCCTGTTCCTGCGCGAGACCGGCATGAACTTCGGCGCATGGTGCCGCCAGGCCCGTCTTCTGCTCAGCCTGCCCCGGCTGGCCGCTGGCGCCTCGGTCCTGGAAGTGGCGCTCTCCCATGGATACGACAGTCCCAGCGCCTTCACTGCCGTCTTCCGGCGCAGCTTTGGCGCTCCGCCCAGCGCCTACCAGCGCAATCGCCCGGCGCAGGGCCGGCGTGGAAGTTCCGCCAGCATCTCCCTGTAGCGCACATGCAACAGAAAGATACCCAGTCCTCAGGAGTAAAGCTCGCGTGAAAGATAATTGATAAGCATTCTTATTATCTTTTGCAACCGAAACCGACACGTTGCCCACCTCGGCTTCTACGCCCGGCCTCCCCGCTTCTTTCGCACAAGCCCTCTCCGTGCACAGCCTCTACCAGAATCACCATCCCTGGCTGGAAAGCCTGCTGCGCAAGCGCCTGGGCAACCGTGACGATGCGGCCGACCTGGCCCAGGACACCTTCGTGCGCCTGCTGCGCTCGCCAGTGCCGCAGCAGGACATCCGCGAGCCCAGGCGCTACCTGGCCACCATCGCCCGCGGCCTGGTCACCGACTTGTTTCGCCGCCGCACGCTGGAGCAGTCCTATCTGGACTATCTTGCCCAGCTGCCGCAGTCGCTGGCGCCTTCGCCCGAGGAGCAGGCCATCGTCCAGCAGACCCTGCTCGACGTGGACCGCATGCTCCAGGGCCTTGCACCCAAGGTGCGCGAAGCCTTCGTCCTGTCCCATTTCGAGGAACTGAGCTACCCCGAGATCGCCGAGCGCCTGGGCGTGTCGCTGCGCACCGTCAGCAACTACCTGACCCGGGCGATGGAGCATTGCTGCCTGGTCCTGGCATAGCCACATGGGCGAGGGATCTTTGGAAAGCAACGACCGACGGGCCTTGCATGAGGCCGCTGCCTGGCACGTGAAACTGCGCGGCACCGCGGTGACGCCAAGCCTGCAGCAGGCATGGACGGACTGGCACGAGGCCGACCCCGCCCACCAGCGCGCCTGGCTGCGCGTGCAATCCGTCACCGCACAGCTGTCGCATCTGCCCGCACCCTTGGCGCGCCAGGCGCTGGGCCGCCGCTCCGACCCCAATCGCCGTTCTGCGGTGCGTGCTGTGGCCCTTGGCCTGGGCAGCGGTGCCACGGCCTGGCTCGCCTGGAAAGGCGCGCCGCTCGAGCACTGGCAGGCAGCTCATCGCACCGCCACTGGCGAGCGCCGCGACCTGACGCTGCCCGACGGCTCCCTGGTGGCCCTGGATACAGCCACCTCCGTGGACGTGGCTTTCGACGACCGCCAGCGCCTGCTGCGCCTTTACCGCGGCCGCATCCTCGTCGCCACCGGGCCAGACGCACTGGGCCGCCCCTTCAGTGTGCAAACCCTGCAAGGCCATGTACTGGCCCTGGGAACGCGCTTCACGGTCCATGTCGCGGACGACGGCCTGTGCCATGTCAACGTGCAGGAAAAGACCGTGCGCCTGCAGCCCCTGGACAGCGAAGCCACCTCCACCGAGCTGCAGGCCGGGCAACACGCCGCCTTCTCGGCCAGCGCCGCCCAGCCACCCGCGTCTGCCGATCCCTTTGCCGCCAGCTGGCACGAAGGCGGACTGATCGCGCTGGACATGCCGCTGGGCCAGCTGATCGACGCCCTCGCCCGCTACCGGCCCGGCTACCTGGGCTGCACGCCCGAGGTGGCAGGCCTGCGTGTCTCGGGCGCCTTTCCCGTGGACGACACCGATCGCGCCCTGGCCGCGCTCGTCAGCCGCTTCCCCTTGCAGTTGAGCACCCGTACACGCTATTGGGTGCAAGTGCAGGCACGGTCTGGCGGGGATTGAGTAGGCGATCGAGGAGGCGTTCCAGTGGGCGAGCCGGCGGCCGCACGGCCTTTGTGGTCAGGCCCGCACATACGGGTGATGCACCACGTCGAAGCCCTCCTGTGCGCAAGGCGCGACAAAGTAGCCGGTGATCAGGTCGAACTGCTCATCGCTGGCCTGAAAGGGATGATCCCCCGCCGCATTGCGCGCACGCAGGCGCTGCTTGCAGACCTCATCGGGCACATCCAGGAAATGCAGGCGGTGGGAGGCACCCACCCTCTCGAACACGCTGCGCGCCCAACCTCTGCCTTCCAGCGTGTTGGCAGGAAAGTCCAGCACCACTGAAACGCCGGCATCCAGCAGCGCCTGCACATGTGCCCCCATCAATCCCTTGAGCCGCGCGCTGCAGCGCACATAGTCGGCCACCGACTGCATCTCGCCAGGATACAAACCGGCCAGCCAGGAATCCTCGCTGACCAGCACCGTGCCGGGCTGCGCCGCCAGTTGCCGTGCCAGCGTCGACTTGCCCGAGCCGATCTTGCCGCAGACCATGTGCAGCGTGGCCGGCCGCGCAGTACGGGAATCGGCCTGGGCGTCGTCCGCATGGCGGGACGGTTCGAGAACCTGCATATCCATCTCCTGAAAGGCTTGTGAAAACCCTGGAGGCGGAATGAAAAAACCCGCCTCTTCTGGGCGGGTTGCATGGCGCTGAAGGCCTCTGGCTAACCCACCATCCAATGGATGGTGCGAATAATCTGCGATGCGTTCAGGCGGGCCATGGCGCACAGCATAGCGCAATCAGGGCGCCTCAATGGGCCACCATCCGAACCAGCCCTAGCCCCGCAAACAGCGCGGCAACGCCCAGCACCAGCGAACCCAGCGCATACAGCACGGAAGCGAGCCAGTCGCCGCGCTCGTACAGCATGCCGATCTCCAGTGCGTAGGTCGAAAACGTGGTGAAGCCGCCCAGAATGCCCGTGGTGATGAACAGCCTCGCACTCTGCGGCAGCGAAGTCTTGAGCGCAAACCACTCCACCACCACCCCCATCACGAAAGCGCCCAGCACATTGATCGCCAAGGTGCCCAGTGGATAGGCACTGCCCACCAGCCGCAGTGCAAGCAGGTTCGAACCATGCCGGAGCGCGGAGCCGAGGCCGCCGCCCACGAACACCAAAATGAAACCGTAGATACCCATGACCGTCCTTTCATCAAACAACCGGGACGGGCGCGCCGGGCAGGATCAAGACACGGCCCTGCCACCGGCAGGACACGCCCCACCAAGGCAGGAGCCATCAGCCCCTTGCAGGGCGGTTTCGGGAAGCTCCATTCCCATCGTGCAGCCATTGCTGCGGTGGTCGAGTTTACTCCGGGCAAGCGAGCACAGGCAGCCATCCCGTGGCGGCAATACCGACCCTGCATCCCTTGCAGCGGCCTATTGGAATAACTTAACCTCAACCGATTCACCGTACCGGGATACCATCACTCCCATTCATTCACCGAGATGCATATGCGCCTATTGACTCTGACAATCGTTGCGACATTTCTGGCTTTACCTGCCGCCGCCCAGGTCTATCAATGCAAGGATGTTTCTGGAAAACTGATTTTTTCAGACAGCCCCTGCAGCAGCGACCAATCCGGCGCACTGATACAGCGCAAAAAAATCGGACGATGAAATCTACCGCGAACGGGCCGAGGCCGCAGAGGCCAATGAGCGAAAGCAGCAGCGCCAGATGAACGAAATGCAGCAGCGCCAGATCGAGAGCCAGCAGCGCGTCATCGAACAGCAGGCCCGCAAGGCGAATGCTCCTGCACCGGAGCAGCTCGGCGCATCCTCCCAGTGCAAGGAGGCGCGCAAGGAGCTGGAATTCGTATCCAGCATTCGCACCCTTTCCCTGGATGAAAAACGGATACGCACCAATGCAGCAATCACCAGCGTCAATGCTGCATGCGGCTCCAATACGCCGCTGATGCAGGAACCACCGAAGCCGGTTTTCACACCGCGGGCGGCCCAGCCTGTTCCTCTATCCAGTTGCAAGGGTGCACTTTGCTACGACAGCAATGGCGGAATCTACAACCGCAACGGCCAATTCATCAGTGACAGTCAAGGGCGGAGCTGCCGAATACTGGGTGGAACCATGATTGAGTGCGACTGAGCGCGGTCCATCATACTCTCGGCCTTCACCGGCTTCGCCGGCAGATGGCAACCCCCAAGTCCCGTCCGACACAGGGTCCGCAAGGCGTTGCAGGGTGTAATTCGCTGATACAGCTGCGCGGGCGACAGAGCGTGCCAGTGATCGGCTTCACCTGCCAGGGCTTGCTGGCATCTGCGCGGCTTGTGTAACCACGGCTGCGCGATCTGGCGCGGGCCGAAGCCTTCAGCCTCAAGCCCGGGGCTGCTTGAACGACAATGTGACCGTCGGGCCTCGGGGCCCTGGCTGCGCAAGCGTCACACAATAGTCAGGCAGGCCGGTTCAGGTAGGCGTTGATGATGCCCAGGGCAAAGCGCAAAAGCGGATCAGAACATTTGCCGACAACCTCTTGCGCGGCAACCCAGAGATAAATCAAAGGCTTATGAGAGATTCACAGGCAATGAACATCATCATTCTTGAAGAATCCTTCTCCCTCTGATTGTCAGGATATTCTCCAAAAGCTACACCAGAACCTACACCGTATTCGGCGGGAAGCGGGTTCTGCTTCTGCTTATTCCTCAGCCTTTAGAGCGAGCAGTTGCTCAGCCGGCAGAAGCGCCTCCTCCTCCGGCTTTTCCGCTCCGCTCTGAAGTACGCCAAGCGGCGGCAGCTTGATCAGCGCGTCGGCCTGGGCGGCCGTGCCGTGCAGCCAGGCATCCCAGTCGCCAGGCTCCAGCATCACGACCCCGCGCTTTTCTTTTCCCGGCCGGTGCATCAGCGAGAGCACTGGGTGCCCGTCAGCAGGCTGCGTGATCATCGTGTAGTTCGGCACGACCTCGCCAGTCGCCGGTTCCACCCACTCCGAATACAGGCCG
>NZ_JTKZ01000304.1:0-2290 GCF_000799035.1 Delftia sp. ZNC0008 | reverse complement strand
CCGCGTAGGCGGATGGCGGCGGGCGTGGTGGTGCCGTAGTCGCGCGCCAGCTGGCGGATCTGCTCCACGGGCAGGCCGCAGACCTGGGCCGCGCGCTCGGGCGGCCACTGCAGGGCGCGGGCCTTGAGTTCCTCCCAGCCCAGCGTGTGGCGCGCGATGTAGTCATGGTCCAGCCAGCCGTGCGTGATCAGCTCGTGCATCAGGGCCAGCGCCAGGGCCGCGTCCGTGCCGGGCAGCAGCTGCAGGTGCTCGTGGCATTTGTCGGCGGTCTCGGTCTTGCGCGGGTCTATGCACACCAGGCGCGCGCCGTTGCGCTTGGCCTCCAGCGCATAGCGCCAGAAATGCAGGCTGCTGCCGATGCTGTTGCTGCCCCAGATGAGGATGAGCCGGCTTTCGGTGAAATGCTCCACGCGCATGCCCAGCTTGCCGCCGTAGGTCAGGTTCAGGGCCTCGCCCCCGGCGCTGGAGCAGATGGTGCGGTCCAGCAGCGAGGCGCCGAGCTGGTGGAAGAAGCGCCGGTCCATGCTCTCGCCCTGCACCAGGCCCATGGTGCCTGCGTAGCTGTAGGGCAGGATGGTTTCGGGATCGCGCGCCGCCAGCGCGTGCAGCCGGGCGGCGATGTCGGCCAGCGCCTCGTCCCAGCCCACGGGCTCGAACTGCCCGGAGCCCTTGGGTCCCACGCGGCGCAGCGGGGTGAGCACACGCTCGGGGTGGTAGCTGCGCTCGGTGTATTTGCTGACCTTGGCGCAGAGCACGCCGCCCGTGTGCGGATGGTCGGGGTTGCCCTGGACTCTTTTGGCGATGCCGTCTTCGACTGTGGTCACCAGCGAGCAGGTATCGGGGCAGTCATGGGGGCAGGCGCCCAGGACCTGTGAGGTGGCCTGGAGTGGGGGCGTGGCGGAGGACATGGTGGCAGCGGTCTCGGACAGGGTGGGGACTTTGCGAAAGAACCGTGAAAGCCGGAAAAACAGAAAAAGGCCGTCACGGGCAAGGGGCGGTGCCGGTCTTGCATGCCGCAATCGCCGCTTGTCTTTATTATGCGGACCCTTGCAGCCGGCTGCACGCAGCAACGGCGCCGATTCCAGTGACAAAAACAGGCAAGTTCATGCTCCGACCCAAGACGGCGTTCAGCCGCAGACAGTTCATCGCAGCCAGCACGGCGGCTGCCGCCACCTGGACCGGCGCAGTGCGCGCCCAGGACGCGGGAGGCACCATCGTGCTGGGCCAGTCCTGCCCGATGACGGGCCCCGCGGCACAGATCGGCCAGCCCTTCCATGAAGGCGCCAAGCTGTACTTCGAACAGCTCAACGCGCAGGGGGGCATTGCCCGGCGCAACATCGAACTGCGCGTGATGGACGACGGCTACGAGCCCGAGCGCTGCGCGGCCAATACCCAGCGCTTCCTGTCCGACGACGTGTTCGCGCTGTTCGGCTACGTGGGCACCTCCACCAGCATGGCCGCGCTGCCGCTGCTGCAAAAGGCGCGCGTGCCCCTGTTCGCGCCGCTGACGGGCGCCGACGCGCTGCGCCAGCCCCAGCTGGCCCAACTGGTCTTCAACGTGCGCGCCTCCTATGCCGACGAGACGGCGCTGATGGTGCGGCACCTCACGGGCCTGGGCCTGAAGAAGGTGGCCGTGCTGCACCAGAACGATGCCTATGGCGAATCGGGCCTGGCCGGCGTCAAGGCGGCGCTGGCCGCCAAGGGGCTGGAGCCCGTGGGCGCGGCCACGGTGGAGCGCAACTCGAACAATGTGGCGGCGGCCGTCAAGACGCTGGTGCCGCTGGGCGCCGATGTGATCGTGCAGATCGTCACCTACTCGGCCAGCGCGGCCTTTGTGCGCGCGGCGCGCCAGGCGGGCTTTGGCGGGCAGTTCTACAACGTCTCCTTCGTCGGCTCGCAGGCACTGGCGCAGACGCTGGGCAAGGATGCCGAAGGGGTGGTCGTCACCCAGGTCGTGCCCTCGCCCTTCCAGACCTCGCGCCAGATCACGCGCGATTTCCTGGCGGCCATCCAGAAGGGCGGCGGCAAGCTGACGCCCAACTACTCCAGCATGGAAGGCTATCTGGCGGCACGCGTGTTCGCCGATGCGCTGCGCCAGGCCTCGGCCTCGGGCAAGCCCACGCGCGACGGCCTGGTGGCCGCGCTCGACGCCATGCACGGCCAGCAAGTGGCCGGCTTCCCGCTGGCCTTCAAGCCGCAATCGGCCAAGCCGCGCTTCGTGGAGTTGTCCATGCTGACCGGCGACGGCAAGGTCCGGGTTTAGGCTTGCTGCATAACACGCTCTACGCGG
>NZ_JTKZ01000196.1:0-3653 GCF_000799035.1 Delftia sp. ZNC0008 | reverse complement strand
AGCGCAGGGCTTCGGCGCGGGTGGGCGGGAGGGGTGCAGCGGGTGCATCAAGCGAACTGGGAGGCATGCCGCAAATGTCTCATACGGCAGCCGCCGCCGACGCCTGCAGGCACCTATACCGCATCCGTACCGCACCCGTGCTGCGCAGACGCTACATCTGCCGGGCGGCCTGCTTGACCAGCACCGGCTCGGCGCGGTAGCTGCCCGGGAACAGCTGCTTGAGCTGCTCCACCTTGGGCAGGTCGTTGATGACGATGTAGGGGTGGCGCGGGTTCTCGGTCATGAAGTCCTGGTGGTAGTTCTCGGCCGGGAAGAAGCTGGGCTTGTCCTCCAGCCGGGTCACGATGGGCTTGCCGAAGACCTTGGCCGCGTCCAGCTGGGCCACATAGGCCTGGGCGGTCTTGAGCTGGGCGGCGTCGGTGGCGAAGATGGCCGAGCGGTACTGCGTGCCCGTGTCCGGCCCCTGGCGGTTGAGCTGGGTCGGGTCATGGGCCACGGAAAAGTAGATCTGCAGCAGCTGCCCGTAGCTGACCTGGGCCGGGTCATAGGTGACCTCGACCGACTCCGCATGCCCGGTGCGGCCGCTGCTCACCGCCGAATACGAGGCCTGGGCCGCCGTGCCGCCGCTGTAGCCCGAGACGGCGCGCTGCACGCCCTTGACATGCTGGAACACGCCTTGCACGCCCCAGAAGCAGCCGCCCGCAAAGATGGCTTTCTGCGGCCCCTGGCCCGTGGCCGGCATGTCCTGCGCGGGTGGCGGAATGCGCACGGCCTGCTCTGCCGCCTGCAGGTCGCTGCCCTGCCACAGCAGGGCGCCGCCCAGCAGCACGGCGCTGCCGGTCAGCAGTTGGAGAAGGCCGCGGCGGCGGGGTGCGGCGGCGAGGGGGGAATCGTTGGTCATGGTGTCTCTCCGGTGATGGTGGGGTGGTCTGGCTCCCGGGTTCAGGCAGGCTGGGGTGTGAACGTCAGGGACAGCCCGTTCATGCAGTAGCGCAGGCCCGTGGGCCTGGGGCCGTCGTCGAAGACATGGCCCAGGTGGCCGCCGCAGCGGCGGCAATGCACCTCGGTGCGCAGCATGCCGTAGGTGCGGTCCTGGCGCGTGGCCACGGCCTTGTCCAGCGGCTGCCAGAAGCTGGGCCAGCCCGTGCCGCTGTCGAACTTGGTCTTGGACGAGAACAGGGGCAGCGCGCAGCCTGCGCAGGCAAAGGTGCCCGCGCGGTGCTCCTTGTTCAGCGGGCTGGAGCCTGCACGCTCCGTGCCTTCCTTGCGCAGGATCCGGTACTGCTCGGGCGTGAGGCGGGCGCGCCACTCGGCATCCGTGTAGCTGACCTCGAAGACCTCGCTGGAGGCGGCCGCTGGCGCGCGGCGCGGGAACAGGCTGGCCGCCAGCACGGCGGTGGTGCCGGCGCCTGCAGTCCACAGAAGATGGCGTCTGGTGGTCATGGTGTGCTCCTGAAGGTTGCGTGCGTCTGAAAACGAAGCGATGCCAGTCAGGTTAGGGCGCCGGCCTCCCGAAGTCCTCACGCAGAGTTCAAAGATTCGTGATAACTCCCGGCCCCGGTATTGCGCACAATGGCAGCCACTCCCGCCACTTCCAGGAAACCGCATCCGATGACCGCCACGCGCCGCGTACTTCTCGTCGAGGACGACGCCCATATCGCCGACCTGCTCACGCTGCACCTGCGCGACGAAGGCCTGGAAGTCATGCACTGCGCGCGCGGCGACGACGGCCTGCGCCAACTGGAGCGCGGCGGCTGGGACGCGCTGGTGCTGGACATCATGCTGCCCGGCGTGGACGGCCTGGAGATCTGCCGCCGCGCCCGCGCCATGGCGCGCTACACGCCCATCATCATCATCAGCGCGCGCTCCAGCGAGGTGCAGCGCATCCTGGGCCTGGAGATCGGCGCGGACGACTACCTGGCCAAGCCGTTTTCCGTGCTGGAGCTGGTGGCGCGCGTCAAGGCGCTGCTGCGCCGTGTGGAGGCGCTGGCCCAGAACGCGCGGCTGGAGTCCGGCAGCCTGTCCATTGACGGCCTGGCCATGGACCCCGTGGCGCGCGATGCCCGGCTTCATGGTGCCCGGCTGGACCTGACCCCGCGCGAGTTCGACCTGCTGTACTTCTTTGCGCGCCAGCCCGGCAAGGTGTTCTCGCGCATGGACCTGCTCAACGCCGTCTGGGGCTACCAGCACGAAGGCTACGAGCACACCGTCAACACCCACATCAACCGCCTGCGCGCCAAGATCGAGGCCGACCCGACCCAGCCCGCGCGCATCCTCACCGTCTGGGGGCGCGGCTACAAGTTCGCCGAAGCGGGCGAGGGCGCATGACCATGAAACTGCGCCTGACACTGACCCAGCGCCTGTCCCTGGTCTTTGCCGTGCTGCTGCTGGTGTGCAGCGGCACCTCTGCCTGGATGCAGCTGCGCGCCAGCCGCATGCACGAGCTGGAAGTGGTGCAGGGCCTGTCGCGCGACGTGGCAGAAAGCATTGCGCGCGATGCCCAGCTGACCGACGCCAACGGCCTCATGCCCGGCGCCGTGCGCAGCTTCTTCAACCAGCTCATGCTGGTCAACCCCAGCGTGGAGGTCTACCTGCTGGATGCCGATGGCCGCATTGCCGGCCATGCCGCCCCCGACGGCCGCGTGCGCCGCGAGCGCGTGGACCTGGCGCCCGTGCACCGGCTGCTGGAAGGCGGCACGCTGCCCATCCTGGGCGACGACCCGCGCAGCACCGAAGGCCGCAAGGTCTTCAGCGCGGCGCCGCTGCGCGTCAACGGCAAGGAAGTGGGCTTCATCTACGTGGTGCTGCAGGGCGAGGCGCATGACCAGCTGGTGGCGCAGGGCTCGGCCAACTCGGTGCTCAGCACGGCGCTGTGGTCCATCGGCCTGGTGGCGCTGCTGTGCCTGGTGGCCGGCCTGGTGGCCTTTGCGCTGATCACGCGGCCGCTGCGCCGGCTCACCGAAGAGGTGGCCGGCTTCGACATCCATGGCACCCCCCCGGACCTGCCGGCCCCCCAGCCCGGTGCCGCGCAGGACAGCCGCGACGAGATCGCCGTGCTGGACGCGGCCTACCGCCGCATGGTGGCGCGCATCGGCGAGCAGTGGCGCGCCCTCACGCGCCAGGACCAGGAGCGGCGCGAGCTCATCGCCAACGTCTCGCACGACCTGCGCACGCCGCTGTCGTCCCTGCACGGCTACCTGGAAACGCTGCTGCTCAAGGACGCCGTGCTCGACACCACCGAACGCCGCCGCTACCTGGGCATTGCCCTGGCACAGAGCCAGAAGGTGGGCGAGCTGGCGCAAAGCCTGTTCGAGCTGGCGCGCCTGGAATACGGCTTTGTCCAGCCCGAGCCGGAGCCGTTTTCCATGCCCGACCTGGTGCAGGACGTGTTCCAGAAATTCGAGCTGCGTGCCGAGGCGCGACAGGTGGCGCTGCGGGCCGACTTCCCAGCCCGCCTGCCCGTCGTCCAGGCCGACCTGGGGATGATCGAGCGCGTGCTGGGCAACCTGCTGGACAACGCGCTGCGCCACACCCCCGAAGGCGGCAGCATCCTGGTGGCGCTGGCGGCGGCGGGCAACGCCGTCGAAGTCACCGTGGCCGATACCGGCCCCGGCATCCCGGCCGATCTGCGCGAAGGCCTGTTCGAGCGCCCC
>NZ_JTKZ01000066.1:0-15496 GCF_000799035.1 Delftia sp. ZNC0008 | reverse complement strand
GCTTGCGCTGGATGCACCGCTGTCGCGCGAGCTGCGCCGGCAGGCGCAGCGCCATGGGGTGAGTGCGGCCAGCCTGTTCCACCTGGCCTGGGCGCTGGTGCTGGGCAGGACCACGGGCAAGGACGACGTGGTGTTCGGCACCGTGCTCTTTGGCCGCATGCAGGGCGGAGAGGGCGCGCACAGCGCGCTGGGCATGTTCATCAACACGCTGCCGCTGCGCATACAGCTGGGCGGGCGCAGCGTGCAGGAATGCCTGCGCCAGACGCATGAGCTGCTGACGGGGCTGATGCACCACGAGCACGCCATGCTGTCGCTGGCGCAGCGCTGCAGCGCTCTGGCGGGGGGGACGCCGCTGTTCTCGGCCCTGCTCAACTACCGCTACACCGCAGCGCCGCAGGAGACGGAGGCAGCGGGCGCAGCCTCGGGCGCGTGGGAAGGCATGACGGCGCTGGGCGGGCAGGAGCGCACCAACTACCCGGTGGACATGTCCATCGATGACCTGGGCCAGGGCTTCCGCCTGGTCGGGCAGGCCAGCAAGACCGTGGGCGCGCAGCGCCTGTGCGCCTACATGCTGGCCGCCGTGGAAGGCATTGTTGCGGCCCTGGCCGAAACGCCCGCGCTGCCGGCCTGCGATATCGAGTTGCTGGACCGGGACGAATGGGCGCTGCTGACGCAATGGGCGCAATCGGTGCAGTCTGGATGCAACCCGCCGCGCCGCGACGCCCAGCCCCTGGTGCACAGGCTGTTCGAGCAGCAGGTGGACGGGCGGCCCCAGGCCACGGCCCTGGTCTTTGGCGACGAATGCATCAGCTATGCGCAGCTCAACCGGCGTGCCAACCGCCTTGCGCACCGCCTGATCGCCGAGGGCGTGGGCGCGGAGGTGCGCGTGGGCATTGCGGTGGAACGCTCGGTGGAGATGGTGGTGGCCGTGCTGGCCGTGCTCAAGTCGGGCGCGGCCTATGTGCCCCTGGACCCCGGCTATCCGACCGAGCGCCTGGCCCACATGGTCGAGGACAGCGGCATGGCCTGCCTGCTCACGCAGTCCCGCCTGGGGCTGGAGGTGGCCGGTCGCGTGAAGGCGCTGGACCTGGATGCCATCGGCGCGATGCCGGGGCCCGACCACAACCCCGGCGCCGCCGTGCATGGCGAATGCCTGGCCTATGTGATCTACACCTCGGGCTCCACCGGACGGCCCAAGGGCGTGGGCATCTCCCACCGCTGCCTGGCCGAGCAGGCGCAGCTGGCCGTCGGCTTTGCCGCGCTGTCGCCGCAGGACCGCGTGCTGCAGTTCGCCACGCTGAATTTCGATGGCTGCATCGAGCAGCTGTTCGCGCCGCTGGTGGCCGGCGCGGCCATGGTGCTGCGCGGGCCCGAACTCTGGGACAGCGCCACCTTCCACAGGGAACTCATGGCCAGGCAGATCAGCGTGGCCGATCTGACCACCGCCTACTGGCTGCTGCTGGTCCAGGATTTCGCGCGCCAGGGCCTGCGCGGGTACGGGCGGCTCAGGCAGGTGCATGTGGGCGGCGAGGCCATGCCGGGCGCCGGCCTGCAGGCCTGGCGCGATGCCGGGCTGGGCCATGTGAGGCTGCTCAATGCCTATGGCCCGACCGAGGCCACCGTCACGGCCTCCCTCTTCGACTGCACGGGCCTGGTGGAAGGCGCCGGCGCGGCGCCCCAGGACCTTCCCATAGGCCGGCCCCTGGCGGGCCGGCACATGTGGGTGGTGGACGACCGGATGCGCCCCGTGCCCCTGGGCGTGGCCGGCGAGCTGTGCATAGGCGGGCCCCTGCTGTCGCGCGGCTACCTGAACCGGGCAGGGCTCAGCGCGGAGCGCTTTGTCGCCGACCCCTTCGGCCGCGATGGCGCAAGACTCTATCGCACGGGCGACCTGGTGCGCTGGAATGCGCAGGGCCAGCTGGAGTACCTGGGGCGGGTGGACCACCAGGTCAAGATCCGCGGCCTGCGCATCGAGCTGGGCGAGGTGCAGGCGCAACTGCTGGCGCTGGACGATGTGCGCGAGGCCGTGGTCGTGGCCGGCGAGGGACCGGCGGGCACGCGGCTGCTGGCCTATGTGTCTGCCCGCAGCGGGCGGACCCTGGACGGGCAGGAGATGCGCGAGCGCCTGGCCACGGTACTGCCCGACTACATGGTGCCGGGCGCCATCATGGTGCTGGACCAGTTGCCGCAGAACGCCAACGGCAAGCTGGACCGGCAGGCCCTGCCCGCGTTCGGCATGCCAGCCGCCAGCCAGGCGCCCGAGGGCGAACTGGAGGCGCTGCTGGCCCGTATCTGGGCCGAGGTGCTGGGCCTGGAGCGGGTGGGGCGCAGCGACAACTTCTTCGCGCTGGGCGGTGATTCCATCCTCAGCCTGCAGATCGTCTCGCGCCTGCGCCGCTTCGGCTGGAAGCTGTCGCCACGGCAGCTGTTCGAGCGGCAAAGCATTGCCGAGCTGGCGCGTGTGGCCGAGCCCGTGCAGGACGAGGCCGTGGAGCATGAGACCCCGGTCCAAGGGAGCGTTCCCCTGCTGCCCATTCAGGCGGAGTTCTTCGAAACGGACGTGCCGCAGCGATCCCACTGGAACCAGGCCCTGCTGCTGCGCAGCATGCAGCCGATGCAGCCTGCGCCGCTGCGCCAGGCCCTGGCCGACCTGCTGGCCCGGCACGACAGCCTGCGCCTGCGCTTTCGCCCCACGGCGCAGGGCGCCTGGGAGCAGGCCTACGCAAGCCCGTCCGAGGCCGACCTGCAGGCACTGCTGTGGGTGCGCCAGGCACGGGATGCCGGCGCGATCGAGGCCTTGTGCGAACAGGCGCAGCGCAGCCTGGACATCGTCCACGGGCCGCTGCTGCGCGGGCTGTGCATCGAGGTGGGCGACGGCAGCTGGCGCCTGCTGCTGGTGGCCCACCATCTGGTCGTCGATGGGGTCTCCTGGCGCATCCTGCTCGAAGACCTGCGTTCGGCCTATGCCAGCCGGCTGCAGGGCCTGGAGCCCGCCAGGGTCCACAAGACCGCCAGCTACCAGCGCTGGTCGCAGGCGCTGCAGGCCCATGCCGCGCAATGCGGCGGCGAGCTGGCCTTCTGGCAGGCGCTGGCCCAGGTGCCGGCCGTCCTGCCCTGTGCCCGCCCCGGGGGGGCCAACACCCTGGCATGGCAGTCCAGCGTCGAGCTGCGGCTGGACCGCGAGCGCACCGAGGCCCTGATCAGCCGCGTGCCGGCGGCCTACAGGACGCAGATCAACGACATCCTGCTGGCCGCCCTGGGGCGCGCCCTGTGCGCGTGGAGCGGGCAGCAGCGCATCCTCGTGGACCTGGAGGGCCATGGCCGCGAGGAGCTGTCGGCCGGCGTGGACGTCTCGCGCACCGTGGGCTGGTTCACCAGCGTCTTCCCGGTGGCGCTCGATGCGGGCACAGGCCCGGGCGACGCGATCAAGCGCGTCAAGCAAAGCCTGCGCGAGGTGCCGCTGCACGGCCTGGGCCATGGCGTGCTCAAGTACCTGGGCACGGCGCAGCAAAGGCAGGCCATGCGGGCCTTGCCCCAGGCCAGCCTGGTCTTCAACTACCTGGGGCAGTTCGACGCAAGCTTTGACAGCGCGGCCCAATGGCTGCCGGCTGCCGAGGGCAGCGGCATGCCGGCCGACGCCTCGGCGCCGCTGTCGCACGAGTTCACCATCAATGGCCGCGTGTACGACGGCGAGCTGGTGATGACGGCCGCCTTCAGCACGGCGCGCCACGACACCGCCGATGTGCAGGCCTGGATGGGGCGCTACCGGCAGGAGCTGGAAGGGCTGATCGACCACTGCCTGAGCGGCGCGCAGGGGGTGACGCCCTCGGACTTCCCGCTGGCCCGGGTCACGCAGGCGCAGCTGGACGGCCTGGACCTGCCTGCGGGCAATCTGGCGGACCTCTATCCGCTGTCTCCCATGCAGTCGGGCATGCTGTTCCACAGCCTGTCCGATCCCTCGGGGCTGTCCTATGTCACCCAGCTGCGCATCGACGCGCATGGCCTGGATGCCGCGCGTTTCCGAAAGGCCTGGCAGGCGGTGCTGGACCGCCATGCCGTGCTGCGCAGCGGCTTCCTGGCCGATGCGTCCCTGCCGCTGCAATGGGTGGCCCGGCAGGTCCTGCTGGACATCACCGAGCATGACTGCCGGCACAGCGAAGATGTGGCGGGGGCCCTGGATGCCCTGGCCGCCGGGCAGTTCGCGGCCTTCGACCTCAGCAAGCCGCCGCTGATGCGGCTGGCCCTGGTCCGCGTGCCCGATGGCAGCCACCACTGCATCTGGACCGCCCACCACCTGCTCACGGACGGATGGAGTTCATCGAGCCTGCTGGGCGAGGTGCTGCGCGACTACAAGGGCATTGCCGTGGAGCCCGTGGACACCAGCTACCGCGACTACATCGCATGGCTGCAAGGCCTGGACCACGGGGCCAGCGAGGCCTACTGGAGGCGCCTGGTGCAGCCGCTGCACGAGCCCACCTTGCTGGTGGATGCGCTTGCCCGGCCTGCTGTCCGGCCTGGTGCCTTGCCTGCAGCCCGGCGGGGGCACCACGAGGCGGGCGCCGCGCTGGATGCCGGTGCCACGCAGCAGCTGGTGGAGTTTGCCCAGCGCGAGCGCGTGACGGCCAACACCCTGGTGCAGGCCGCATGGTCGCTGGTGCTGGCGCGGTACACGGGCCAGGCCACGGTGGCCTTCGGGGCCACGGTGGCAGGCCGCCCGCCCGAGCTGGCCGGCGTGGAAAGAATGCAGGGGCTGTTCATCAACACCTTGCCGGTGGTCGTGGCCTGCGACGGCGCGCTGGAGCTGGGTCCCTGGCTGCGCACGCTGCAGGCTCAGAACCTGGCCTCGCGCGAGCATGAGCAGACGTCGCTTTCGGACATCCAGCGCTGGGCGGGCAAGGGCCAGCGCGGCCTGTTCGACAGCATCCTGGTGTTCGAGAACTACCCCATGGATGCCGTGCTGTCCGCGCACGACGACCCGCATCTGCGGTTTGCGGTGACGCATGCCATCGACGTGACCTCCTATCCCATGGACCTGGAGGTGCGGCTGGGCGATGTGCTGTCGCTCAAGATGATCTACCAGCGGAGCAGCTTCGGCGATGACGCCGTGCAGGCCCTGCTGCGGCAACTGGTGCAGGTGCTGGCGTCCATGGCGGGCGAGGGCATGCACTGCCTGCGGGACATCGCCTTGCTGCCCGAGCCCGGCCGCGATGGGCCGGCGGGCACGGACACAGGCACAGGCACAGGCACAGGCACGGGCACGGATGCCTGCCGCCCGCCGTTCCTGCCCGTGCATGCCGGCATGGCGCTGCAGGCGCGCCGGGACCCCGGCGCGGTGGCGCTGGTCATGGGCGAGCAAACCATCAGCCATGGCGAGCTGCAGGCGCGCAGCAACCATTTCGCCAACCGACTGGTGCAGGCCGGCGTGGGGCGCGGCGCCATCGTCGGCATCGCCATGGAGCGTTCGCTGGAAATGGTGATCTGCCTGCTGTCCGTGCTCAAGGCGGGCGCGGCCTACCTGCCCCTGGACCCGGCGTCGCCGGCCGAACGCCAGAGGTTCATGCTGGCAGACAGCGGTGCCTCCCACCTGATCGCCCACAGGGCGGCGCTGCACAAGCTGGGCACGCCGGCCGTGGCCCATCTGGTGGTGGCCGAGGAGGTGGACTTCACCCAGGCCTGCAACGCGGCGCCGGCCCATGCCGTGCACGAGCGCGACCTGGCCTATGTGATCTACACCTCGGGCTCGACCGGGCAGCCCAAGGGCGTGGTGGTCGAGCACGGGCCGCTGGCCATGCACTGCGCGGCCACGGCCGGGATCTACGGCATGCGGGCGAACTCGCGCGAGCTGCATTTCATGTCCTTCTCGTTCGACGGCGCGCACGAGCGTTGGCTGACGGCCCTGAGCATCGGCGCCGGCCTGGTGCTGCGCGAGCCGCAGATGTGGACGGCGGAGCAGGCCTGCGAGGCCCTGCGCCACCATGGCATCTCCAATGCCGCGTTCCCTCCGGCCTATCTGGCGCAGATCGCGGACTGGGCCGCAGAGCAGTCGCAGGAGCCGCCGCCGGTGGAGTTGTATGTCTTCGGTGGCGAGGCCATGCCCAAGGCCGCCTACGACAAGGTGCGCCAGAGCCTGCGCCCGCGCCTGCTCATCAACGGCTACGGCCCCACCGAGACGGTGGTGACGCCGCTGATCTGGAAGGCCGATGCCAGCGAGACCTTCGACTGCGCCTACGCCCCCATCGGCCGGCCCGTGGGCGAGCGCACGATGCACATCCTGGATGCCGACCTGCACCGTGTGCCGCACGGCGTCGTGGGCGAGCTGTACATCGGCGGCTATGGCCTGGCGCGCGGCTATCTGTCGCGCCACGGCCTGACGGCCGAGCGCTTCGTCGCCGACCCCTTCGACGGCGGTGGCGGCCGCCTGTACCGCACGGGGGACCTGGTGCGCGAGATGCCGGACGGCAACATCGAGTACATAGGCCGGGCCGACCACCAGGTCAAGATCCGGGGCTTCCGCATCGAGCTGGGCGAGGTCGAGAAGGCCGTCCGGGCCGTGCCCGGCGTGGTCGATGCCGCCGTGCTGGTCCAGGATGCCGGGACAGGCAAGCAACTGGTGGCCTATGTGGTGGGAGAGGAGGGCACCGCCGCGCAGTCCCTGGTCCAGCGCATCCGCCAGCAGACAGGCGAGCACCTGCCCGACTACATGCTGCCGGCCCATACGCTGGTCCTGCCCGCCTTGCCAAGACTGGTCAGCGGCAAGCTCGACCGTGGTGCGCTGCCGCTGCCGCAGGCAGATGCCGCGCGGGTTCACGTGCCACCGTCCACAGCGGCGGCCATGGCGCTGGCCCGCATCTGGCAGGAGGTGCTTGGCGTGGAACGCGTGGGCGAGACCGACAACTTCTTCGAGCTGGGCGGGGACTCCCTGCTCAGTCTCAGGATGCACGCCAAGGTGCGAAAGCTGGGCGATCCGCGGCTGGACTTCAAGCTGCGCGACCTGCTGCAGCGGCCCACCATTGCCGGCCTGCTGGAGCTTCGCTCAGCCGGCATCTATGGAGCTGGGGGCGTCGTGGCGCTCAACGCCGTGTGCGAGGCTGCACCACCGCTGTTTTGCGTGCATGCCGGGTTCGGCACGGTGTTTGACTACCAGCCGCTGGCGCGGGCCTTGCAGGACCGGCGCACCGTCCACGCCATACCCTGCCGCAGCCTGGGCGATCCCGGCTACCGCGACCGCTCGCTGGAGCAGATGGCCGACGACTACTGCGCGATGGTGAGGCAGGTACAGCCCGCCGGCCCCTACCACCTGCTCGGCTGGTCCCTGGGCGGCAGCCTGGCGGCCCTGATCGCGGCCCGGCTCGAAGGCCAGGGGCAGACGGTGGGCTTCCTGGGACTGGTGGACCCGTTCGTGCCTGCTGGCGATGCGGCCGGGTCCCCGTCGTGGTGGGATGACTTCCGGCTCTTCGTCTCGCAGATGCTGCCCTTGGCGCGCATCGAGGACCTTGCGGACATCGATGCATCGGTGCCGCCCCGCGCCGATCTGCTGGCTGCCGCGCTGGGCCGCGAAGCTGCAAGGCAGGGACCGGGGGGACCCAGCGGCCATGCCTGCATGGACGGCGCCGACCTGGCACAGGCCTTTCTGACCACCCTGCACCTGAAGCACCTGGCGCTGCAGGCGCAGGCCCTGGCGCCCGTGCAAGCGGCGGCAAGCCTTTGGTGGAGCGATGAAACCGCGGCCGGGCACCGGCTGCGGCTCGCGCAGCAGCTGCGCCAGGAGGGGGCCGAGGGGGGCGAAAGGGCCGAAAGGGCAGAGGGCGCGGTGATCCGCGCCGACCACTACGCCATCATGAGGAACGAGAGGCTGACAGCCGAAATTCTCGACGCCTTGGCGCTGGAGTACGCGCTGGACTGAGGGGCAACGGCGGCCGGGGTGCCCCCCCCGGCCCGCCCCGTCCCGGGTCTTTTTCGTGAAAACCGGGTTACACCTTGTCTCCATTTTTGCGCGCAGAACGTCTTTGGAATGCACAACAACCCGGGCGGAGGTCCGTGCCCGGTTGGTAACCAGTCTCATTCAATGCCTTTGGAAATTCTTCGACCATGCCTTCCTTGCCCCGTCAACATCTGCTGAGCCTGGCCCTTGCCACGGCCTTTGGTTCCGTCTCGTTCTGGAGCACCGAGGCGGTGGCCCAGGCCACAGGGCAGGAGGCTGCCCAAGTGTTCGATATCCATGTGCCGGCCCAGGCCCTGGCTTCGGCCATCAACGAGCTGTCCCGCCAGACGGGAACCCAGATGTTTGCCGCAGGCGACCTGGTGGCCGGGCTCAGTTCCCGCGCCGTCAACGGCCGCCTGACATCGGAGCAGGCCTTGCGGGAGCTGCTGGCCGGCACGTCCCTGGAAGCCATCAGGATGAACAACGGAGGCTTCGCCATCCGCCGTCCCGCGGTCTCCGGCGCGACCTTGCCGACCATCAACGTCACGGACAGCGAAACCGCAACCGGCCCCGTGCAGGGCTATGTCGCCCGGCGCAGTTCAACGGGTACCAAGACCGATACGCCCATCCTGGAGACACCGCAGTCCATCACGGTCATCGGTGCCCAGGAGATCGAGACGCTGAAGTCGCAAAGCCTGCAGGATGCGCTGGGCTACGCCGCCGGCGTCACCCGCGCCGAGGGCCTGGACCGGACCTCGGACAGCCTGTACCTGCGCGGATTCCGCACCACGGGCATGTACCGGGACGGCAGCCTGTTCACGGCCAACATCTACGACGGACGGCAGGAGCCCTACGGCCTGGAGCGCATCGAGCTGCTCAAGGGCGCCTCTTCGGTGATCTTTGGCTCGGTCTCCCCGGGCGGCGTGGTCAACACCGTGAGCAAGCGGCCCACCACGGAAAAAATCCGGGAGCTGAACATCGACGCCGGAAGCTTCGGGCGCAGGCAGGTCTCGGGTGATTTTGCGGGCGCCCTGGACGACGAGGGCAAATGGTCCTACCGGCTGGTGGCGCTCAAGCGCGACAGCGACAGCTTCATCGACCGTGTCCCCGATGACAGAACCTATGTCGCCCCATCGCTCAAGTGGCAGCCCGATGCGAACACCTCGCTGACACTGTTGGCCGAGGTCCAGAAGGACCGCACCACCTACGTCTACGGGCTGCCCGCCTACGGCACCCTACTGCCCAACATCAATGGACAGATTCCCCGCAACCGCTTCATCGGAGAGGCGGGGCGGGACAAATTCGATCTGGACCGCTACTCCATCGGCTATCTCTTCGAACATGCCTTTTCCGAGAAGCTCAAGCTCAGGAACAGCATGCGCTACTACAACGCAAAGAGCAGCTACTTCAGCACGGACGGCTGGGGCCTGTCCGCCGACCAGCGCTCGGTGGTGGAGCGCTACTACCAGCCGCGCTGGGACCGCTCGTCGGCCTTCGTGACCGATACCTCGCTGCAGTACCAGCTGGACCAGGGCCGCATCAAGCACACCATGCTGGTGGGCTTCGACTACGCCCTGCCAAAGCACGAGACCGAGCGCTATGAACAGCAGGCCGCCGACCTCGATGTCTTCAACCCGGTCTATGGCAAGCCGGTGGGCCCTGTCTCCCCCTACTACCGCTCGTCCTGGAAGAACGACTACAAGCGCCTCGGCATCTATGCGCAGGACCAGATCAAGATCGATGACAAGTGGGTGGTCCTGCTGGGCGGCCGCTATGACAAGGTCCGCTTCAACGAGACGAACTTCTTCACCGGGGACGTGAGCGCGGCCAATGAGAAAAGCTCGGCCTTCACGGGCCGGGTGGGCGTGGTCTATCTCGCCGCCAATGGCCTTGCCCCCTTCTTCAGCTACAGCGAGTCCTTCGAGCCCACCCAGGGCCAGGACCGCCTTGGATCGCGGTTCAAGCCCACGACGGGGCAGCAGTACGAGGCCGGGGTCCGCTACCAGCCCAGCGGCTCCCGGGCCATGGTTTCGGCAGCGGTCTTCCAGCTCACCCGCCAGAACCTGCTCGTGCCCGATCCCCAGGACGCCAGCAGGGCGTTCAACATACAGGCCGGTGAAGTCCGCTCCCGCGGCTTCGAGCTGGAGGCGCGAAGCTCCATCGGCCGCAATGTGAACATCATTGCCGCCTATGCCTACACGGATGCGCGCACCACGCAGGCAAGCCCCCTGCAGCCGGACGAGCTGGGCAAGCGCTCCATCGGCGTGCCCTACAACCAGATATCGCTGTGGGGCGACTACAGCTTTGGAGACTTCGGGCTTGCCGGCCTCAAGGTGGGCATGGGCGCCAGGTACCTGGGCCAGACACGCGGCCTGGCCTATGGGGTTCCCGTCTCGCTGCCGGCGTTCACCCTGGTGGATGCCATGGTCAGCTATACCACCGGACCCTGGCGCTTCGCCCTGAACCTCACCAACCTGACCGACAAGACCTATATCGCCAGCTGCTCCTACGGCTGCTTCTACGGCGAGCCCCGCAAGGTGATCGGCACGGCCACCTATCGCTGGTAAGCGGGCATGGGCCATGGGCCACGGCTGGAGCGATCCGGCCGTGGCCTTTTCTTTGTCGGGGAACCGAAGGCCCCGTTCAGAGCGCCTGCAGCAGCACGCTGCCATCGGCCTGCGCGCGCACCCTCAGCGGCAGGATGGAGGGCAGCACGGCCAGCAGGCCGGCCGAGTCGTTGGCGCGAAAGCGCCCGGTCAGGCGCAGCGCGGCCACGCGCGCATCGGCGGCTTCGATGGGCTGGGTGCGGTAGGCGTTGACGGTGGCCAGGGCCTCGGCCAGCGGGGTGTTCTCGAAGACCAGCCAGCCCTCGCGCCAGGCGGACAGCGTGGCGGCATCGGCCTGGCGCACGACCTCGGCCTGGCCGTTGCGGATGTCCACGATCTGGCCGGGCAGCAGGTCCAGCGTTGCCGCCGCCGGGCCCGTCGCATCCTGCGCATCTCTGCCCAGCGCCCGGACCCTGACATGGCCATGCTCCACGCCCACGGTGACGGGGCCGCCGCGGTCGCGCACGGTGAAGACCGTGCCCACGACCTCGATGCGCGCCTCGCGCGTGATGACCTCGAAGGGCCGGTCGGGATCGGGGGCCACTTCGAATCGCACTTCGCCCCGGGCCATGGACACGTTGCGGCGCTGGCGGTAGAGCGTCACGGCAATGGCGCTCTGGGGCGCCAGTTCCACCAGGCTGGCCTGCAGCGGCAGCTTGCCGTCGGCCAGAGTGATCTTGAGGATCTGCGAGTTGCGCGTGGCGTAGGCCGAGGTGTGCAAGGGCTGCTGCCAGTACCAGTAGGCGCCCCGGCCCGCCAGCGCGCCTGTGCCCAGCAGCCCGGCGAAGGACAGCAGCAGCTTGCGGCGCCGGACGGCCTGGGTGGAGCGCGAGGCCCGGTCGGCCAGCAGGGCGGTTTCCTGGAACTGCTCGCGCAGGCCGCCGGACATGCCGCCCAGCAGGTTCCAGCGCAGGTGCGCCTCGCGCGCGGCGGCATCGTGCCGGGCTGATTTCCCGCGCCATGCGCCCAGGGCCAGGCGTGCCTGGTGGGCCACCGGGTCGGGAGCGATTTCGCTTTGAACGATCAGCGTCAGCGCATGCTCGACCATGCGCTCGCTAGGTGCACTTGCCATGGAAAGGGGGGTCAGGATGCGTCGTCGATCAGTGTACTGTTGTCGAAATCCATGGCGCTGCCCAGCGCATGGTCCTCGATCAGCTCGGAGCGCAGCTGGGCCAGCACGCGCGAGCAGTCCAGCGTGGCGCGCACCATGTGCTTGGCGACGGCCATTTCGGTGATGTGCAGCTGCTCGGAGATCTCTGCCCGCGTGTAGCCGTGCGCGCGAAAGAGGATGAAGACTTCGCGCCGGCGCGGCGGCAGGCTTTCCAGCGCCTGGACGACGCGGTCCAGGATCTGGCGCTGGGCGGCCAGGGTTTCGCTGGAGGGCGCGCTGTGCTGCACCGCCATTTGCTGGCGCGTCCAGTCCTGGGAGGTCTTGCGCTTGCGCGCATCGTCGATGCACAGGTTGCGTGCCACGCGAAACAGCAGGGCGCGCGGGGATTCGATGTCGGCATCGGGCAGCGCCTCGGCCTTCTTGCCGCTGCGCAGGCCCAGGGCGTGCACATAGACCCGCTCGAAGCTCGATTGCGCGATGTCGGCCGCATAGTGCGGATCCCGGAGATCGCGCGTGAGCTGGCGGCGCAGATCGCCATAGTGAGCCACGAGTTCCTGGATCAGGTCACGCATCCGGATACCTGCCTTTCCGCAAGGGCGATGGGTTGGAACCCCTGGGTCCGTACAGAGATGGGCCTACCGGATGCCGCAACCCCGGCCAGGGCCGGGGCGCTGCAGCAGCGGGTATGGGATTCAGCGGCGCAGGTGATTCGAATTCAAATGCAAATGGTTTGCATTCAAATTATGGCATGGGAGATTCGTGCGCCATCATGCCCGGTGCGATCTTTCAGTCCTGCAGCGCCAGCTGTTCTGTGCGCGCAACATCGGGTTTTTGGGCTTGCGCTGCCAGCAGGGCGTCGCCGATTTCGCCGGTGCGCACCGAGGTGACCGACAGCAGGGTGTCGCTGAGGCCGTGGGAGCCCTCGCAGGCGCCCTGCAGGAAGATGGCGGGGCGAAAGTCCGGCGTGGTGTGCACCTGGTAGTCGCGGCTCACGGAGAAGTCGCCCAGGTAGGGGGCCAGCGGGTCCAGCAGGGTCTTGTGGTGCTCGCGCGCATAGCCGGTGGCCAGCACCACCACGTCGTAGCGCGATGCATGGTCGATGCCGCTGTTGAGGTCGCGCAGGCCCAGGTGGATGCCGTCGCTGGCGGCGCGCACGTCCTGCACCTCGTGGCGGCGCAGGAAGCGGTGGCGCGTGTCGCCGACGACCTTCTGTTCATAGAACACCTTGAAGATGCTCTCGATCAGCTCCAGGTCGGGACAGGCGTAGTTGGTGTGCCAGAACTCGCGCAGCAGGGCGCCGCGCTCGTCGTGCGGGCGGCTGTAGACATGGTCCACGAAGTCGGCGTTGAAGATTTCGTTGACGAAGGGGCTGTCGTCCGAGGGGCGGATGGAGCGGGCGCGCATGACCAGGTCGATCTCGGCCTTGGCGTAGCGGCCGTGCAGGTCCATGAAGATTTCGGCGGCGCTCTGGCCCGCGCCCACGACGGCGATGCGCAGCGGCCTGGCATGCTCGGCAATGCTGCGCAGGTAGGCGCTGGAGTGGAAGACGCGCGCATCGCCGCGCAGGGGCTTGAACTGCTCGGGAATGCTGGGCGTGCCGCCGATGCTCATGACCAGGTTCTGGCCCAGGCGCTCATGCACGTTGCCGGCCGCATCGCGCGAGCGCACGCGCAGCAGCTCCACCTTGCCGTCGCGTTTTTCAGGCAGCACCTCGATGACTTCCTCCCCGTAGACGCAGCGGTCCTCGAACTTGGAGGCGGCCCAGGCCAGGTAGTCGTTGAACTCGTGGCGGCTGGGAAAGAAGGTCTTGAGGTTGATGAAGTCCTGCAGCCGGCCCTTCTCGTGCAGGTAGTTGATGAAGGTGAAGCGGCTGGTGGGATTGCGCAGCGTGGCCAGGTCCTTGAGGAAGGACACCTGCATGTGGGCCTGCTCCAGCAGCATGTCCTTGTGCCAGGCGAAGCGCGGCTGCTTTTCGATGAAGACGGGGTGCATGGCCCGCGCGGTGGTTTCGCGCTCCTTGAGGGCGATGGCCAGGGCAATGTTGGAGGGGCCGAAGCCGATGCCGATCAGCGGGTGGGTTTGCATGGAAGGTCCTTTCATTGGGTCGATGCGTCCAGTGCGTCCGGCGCGGCTGCGTCGGTCTGCGGTATCCACAAGGCGTCTGCGAAAAAGCGTTCCCTGAGCAGCACTCCCAGCACGGCGCGCTTGTGCGGGAAGTCGAATTCCTTGACCAGCGCATAGCCGCAGCGCGGCAGGCTTTTGCGCATCTTGCGGTTGTCGGCGCGCGGCTCCACGACGATGCGCTGCGTGCGGCAGTCGTCCAGAAAGAGGTAGTGCGACAGCGAGGGCAGCCAGGCCGTCAGGTAGGGCTGGCCGCGGAACCGCGCCTCCCCCACCAGCGCATGCCAGCCCCGGTCATGGTCGCCCGCGTCATAGAAGGGGGCGATGCGGTCTTCCTTGGCCCAGTAGGCCTCGAAGTAGCCGAAGGGCTCGCCGTCGAAGCAGCCGATGAGGCCGAGCGCATGCGGGTCGCCGGCCATGCGCTGCAGATAGGCGTGGTGGTGGGCAAGGTCGCCGCTTTCCTCCCAGAAATGCGCGACGACCGGGTCGTTCATCCAGCGGTGGATGAGGGGCAGGTCGGCCTCGGGCTCCACGGTGCGAAAGCTCAGCGTGCGGCCCAGCCAGGGGATGAAGCGGCGGTAGACCTCGCCGCGCGGCTTGTGCAGGCGCACGGGGTGGCGCCGGCCTTCGCTGATCGTGTAGTGCAGCGCATAGGGTGGGCGCGGGCGGGGCAGCCACAGGGGCTGCTGCCAGAGCACGCTTCTTGCCACGCGCGGAGCCTGGCCTGGCTGCACTGTGGCGATGCTGTCGCGCAGGCCCGGTGGCAGGCGGGGCAGGGACAGCTCGATTTCCCGGGCATCCGGGTGCAGGCCGAAACCGGCCTGCAGCGCGGCCAGCAGTTCATCGGCTTCGGGCATGCCCGAGCAGGGCCCCATCCATTGCAGCCGCAGCAGGCCTGGCGCGGCCGCGGGTGACAGGTTCCAGAGACTGTGCTTGCCGGGCCTGCCGGCATCCACGGACCCCGAACGCTCCAGGCGCAGCCGCTGTCCATCGCCGAAGACGCTGATCGTCTCGGCGCCTGCATGGGCGAGGTAGCTGGCGCCGGAGGCGTCCGGTGACGGTGTAGCGGTGGCTTCGGCTGGACGCACGTGGACTCTTTCAGGTGGAGTGCCCCGCGTGCGGGAGACGGATGGGGGCAAGGGCACAAGGGACGCAAGGGACGCAGGGGACACAAGGCAGCCTCATGACCGGGATGACGTGCAGGCGCGGCAAATGTTCATGCCAGGGCCGTTCATGCCAGGGCCGGGATCCGGGCCGCCTGGAAGGCATGGGCCAGTGCCTTGCAGAGCCGGCCGCGCAGCACCTCGGTCTCTTCGGTGAGGGCGCCCAGCCGCGCAAAGTCATGGACCATGCCGGCGTAGATCTGCAGGTCCACGGCCACGCCGGCGGCCTGCAGCCGCTCGGCATAGCGCTTTCCTTCGTCGATCAGCGGGTCGTACTCGGCCAGCACCATCAGCGTGGGGGCCAGCCGGCCCAGGTCGGATGCCTGCAGCGGGGCAAAGCGCCAGTCCTGCCGGTCCGCATCGCTGCGCAGGTATTGGCCGAACATCCAGGCCAGGGTGTCACCTTCCAGCAGATGGCCGGTGGCCAGGCGCGCATGCGAGTCACTGTCCTGCTGCGCTGCCGTGCAGGGGTAGAGCAGCAGCTGCAGCAAGGGCTGGGGCATGCCCGCGTCGCGCGCGGCGATGCACAGGGCCGTGGCCAGCGTGCCCCCGACGCTGTCGCCGCCAATGGCCA
>NZ_JTKZ01000005.1:0-5037 GCF_000799035.1 Delftia sp. ZNC0008 | reverse complement strand
CCGCGTCTGGATCGGGGTGTCGGGGGGCAGGGCCTGCAGCAGGGCGGCCAGCATGGCGGGGTCGGCACTGTCGGTGCGCAGCGGCAGGCAGGCCAGCGAGTCCATGCCTTGCGGGGCCGTGCTCAGGCCGGTGGCCAGCAGCCAGGCCGATTCAGGTGTGCCCACGGCCCACAGCTGGGGCGTGGACTGGGGCGGGCATTCGGGCACGATGCGGCCCACGGGCCGGCCTGCGGTCTCCAGGGCCTGCAGATGGGCATGGAGCCAGGCCTTGTCGCAGGCGGCAACCCAGCAGGGCTCGCCCGCGCGTGCCTGAGGCTGCAGCGCCAGATGCAGTTGGGAGGGGTCGTCGAGCAGGCGCTCTTCCAGCAGCCCGTCGAGCACGGCACGCAGGCGCACATGTCCACGCCGGCTCCCCGTAGGCACGCCATGGGGGAGGCTGACCAGATGCCAGGACAAGGCCTGGTGCGGCACCACGGCAACCGTCTGGCCGGTGCGGCCAGGATCGGGCAGCAGGCCTGCTGCGGCGTGGCCATGCCGGTCGGCGCGCAGGCCGTCGCTGCTGAGTGCGTAGGCGTATTCGCCAGCGGGGCCCGCAGGCAGATGAAGAATCAAGGTGCTCATGGACGGAAGCGGGCATTGTAGGGGCCGAGTGTGACAGGCATCTGTCACGGCGCGGGAGCTTCGGGCAATCCCCAGTCCCCCCTCTCGCGCCAGATGGTAGTGACTGTCATGTTGTTGCGCCGCAACATGGAGCGTTCGCTGGCCACGATCTCGCCCAGGCGCATGCGGCCACGCGCCTCGAAGAAGCTGGTGGCGACCGACAGGTTCTGTCCCTCGAATTTCTGCGGCAGGCCCAGCGCGTTGGAGGCATCGGCCAGGCTGCGCAGCGGGCGCGATGCGCGCAGCTGCACCAACTGGCTGGCCTGGGACCAGGTCAGGTCCTCCACGCTGGCCCAGATGACTTCGGCGCTGGCGGTGTTGAGGTTGACGGGCGTGTTCTCGGGCAGCAGGGTGATGTAGGGCTCCAGGCGCGAGACGACCTCGGGCGGCAATCCCAGCCAGCCGAGCTGGCTCAGCGTGCGCGGCATCAGGAACTGCGCGCCCTCGCCGGCGGTGGCCGCTGCGCGCAGGGCCTGGACGATCTGGGCGGCATAGGCAGGGGGCAGGTTCAGGCGTTCCAGCAGGCGTGCCAGCGGGCGCAGGGTTTCGGGCTTGTCGGGCGCGCCCAGCAGGTTGCGCAGGTTCAGGCGCGACTGCAGGTCGATGATCTGGCCCGAGAGAAAGGCGTCCTGCATGTCGGCCATGCCGTCATCGACCTGGCTGACGTTGTTCTGCGCCGCCAGGAAGGTGGACAGGCGCGCCTCCTGCAGCGGTACGGCCCAGGGTTCGGCCAGGTGGTCCACCTGCAGGCTGGTGCGCGCATCCTCGGCCAGCACCACGCGCGACCAGTCCAGCGCACCCAGCAAAATCCAGGCGGCCTGCATGCGGTTGCGCTCGGCGGTCTCGACCTCCACGCTGCGCCACTGCTGCCACAGCGCGGTGGCAGCAAAGGTGGCGACCAGCGTGACCGTGAGCATGGCGGCCAGCAGGGCCACGCCGCGATGGCGGCGGCGGACGGGCAGGGTGCGGGGTGCGCGCATCATGATCGGCTGTTGGATCGCAGGGGGTTGACCCAGTCCATGGTGACGCGGCCGGGGACGGCGCTGTCGGGCGGCAGGGTCAGTTCGACGCGTATGCCGTCAGGAATCGCGGGCAGCTGTGCGCTGCTGTTGGTGCCGCCGGATGGTGGATTGGGCGTGCCCGTGCCGTTGTCCGAGCCGCTGGACTGCGGGTTGCTCCAGGCGTTGTCACGGTAGTAGTACAGGCGCCACTGGTCCAGGGGCAGCAGCACGGTTTCGCGGCGGCGCTGGTCGTCCGAAGGATTGCGTCCCCATTGCGCCCCCTGGTTCCAGGCCTCGCGCCACTGGGCGCGCGTGCGCAGCGGTGGCGACTGCCAGCGCAGCCACTGGTCGCGTCCGGCTGTCTGGCGGCGGGCCCAGGCCACGACCACGGCGCCATCGTCCACGGCGGCACTGCTCTTGCGGGTCATGCGCAGCACCTGGCCATCCCAGTCGATGACCTGGGCGTGCTCCAGCGGCATCAGTGCTTCGAGGTCGGCATTCCACTGGGCGATCACGGTCTGCAGCACGATCTGCTGCTCGTTGCGCGCGCGAATGGTCTCCTGCGAGCGCACCATGCTGTCCAGTCCGCGCCAGCTCACCAGGGCCAGCAGGGCCATGACGGCGATGGCCACCATCAGCTCCACCAGGGTGAAGCCTTGCGCGCGGGAGAAAGGGCGCAAACGCATCTAGAAGCGGCCCACGATGGTCGATACCCGCAGCACCGGATGCTCGGCCGTGACGACCAGGGCATCCACGCGGCGGAAGCTGGGGTTGGGCGTGGGGCGCACGCTGAGCTGGACCTGCAGCTGCCGGCTGCCCTGCTCGCAAGTGAAGCTGTTGTCGCCCACGGGCGGCATCTGGCGCGACAGGCGCAGGCGCACCAGTTCGTTTTGCGCGCACAGCTGGGCCAGCAGCACCTCGGACTGGCGCTCGGCATTGCGAGTCAGGGCCGATGTGGCCTGCAGGCCTGCCATCAGTGCAATGCCCACGATGCCCAGGGCCACCAGGACCTCGATCAGCGTGAAGCCGTGCGGCAGGCGCCTTGGCGCGCCGTGCCTGCGGCGTGGTCCGTGGATGCCTGTCATGGCAGGGATTGCACGGCAAAGGGCCGCAGTCCATCCGTGGCCACGCGCAGCGGCGGGCTGTTGGAGTCGCGCAGCGTCAGCGTGACGGACTGGGGAGGAATCAGTGGCTCGGGGCCGAGGATCAGCGGCGTCGCCGGCTGTGCCTGCACCCCGGGCTGCAGCCATTGCGAAGGCAATTGCGCGCTGGCCGGCAGGCCCTCGAAGCGAAAGCCCTGCGGCATGGGCCGCCAGCGCACGGGCACGCCGTTGGCTCGTGCCTGTGCGCGGGCCGATTCCAGCAGTGCGGCCAGGCGCTCGGCCTCGCGTTCCAGCTGGGCCTGCCCGCTGTTGCGCAGAGACAGGCTTGCGCCGGCAGCGGCAATCGCCATGATGCTGATGACCACCAGCAGTTCCAGCAGGGTGAAGCCGCGCGAAGGAATGGTCAGGGTGGGCGCAACCGTCTGGCGGGGCATGAGAGCAGGCAGGCCCGCCGGGAGTGCGGGCCTGTGGTGCGGTGCAGCGCGGCGCTTGCGGGCCATCGCCCGGGCCATCGACTTACTGCCAGCTGCCGATGTCGGCATCCTTGCCCTCTCCGCCGGCCTGGCCGTCGGCACCGAAGGACATGATGTCGATGGGGCCCTTGATGCCCGGATTCAGGTACTGGTACGGGCGGCCCCAGGGATCGTTGGGCAGCTTTTCCAGGTAGGGCTTCCAGTTGTTGGGCAGCGGTCCGCTCGTGGGACGGATGATCAGGGCCTGCAGGCCCTGCTCGGCCGTGGGATAGCGCTGGTTGTCGAGGCGGTAGAGCTTGAGCGCCTGGGAGATGTTGGTGATGTCGGTGCGTGCAGCCGTGACGCGGGCATCGTCGGCGCGGTCCAGCACGTTGGGCACGATCAGGGCCGCCAGCACGCCGATGATGACCAGGACCACCATCAGCTCGATCAGCGTGAAGCCGCGCTGGACGGCGGTGCGCAGGGCAGGCAGCGGACGGCGGGGAAGGCTGGTCATGGAACGGTGCAGCAAATTGGACATATCGCTCCATCATAATCGCGCGATGGTGACACTTTCATTGAACCGGGGCCAGGCCCGGACCTGGCACGTCAAGGCGGCCACATTCGTGCTCTGGCTGCTGGCGGCCGGCATCGTGGCTTTCTGGGCCATGCGCCTGGGCAATGGCGGCGCGGGGGCGCCCGTGCCACCGGCTCCCCCCGAGGCACTGCAGGTCGATGCACCCGCGCTGGCGCAGGCCCTGGGGGGCGTGGCCGCTGCTCAGGGTGTTGCTGTGCCCGTCGCGGCGCCTGTGGTCTCGCGCTATGCGCTGGTGGGTGTGCTGGCCGGTCGCGACAGCGGCGGCGGCGCGGCGGTCATCGCCGTGGGCAACCAGCCGGCCAAGCCGTTTCGCGTGGGGCGTGCCGTGGAAGAGGGCGTGGTGCTGCAGTCGGTCTCGGGCCGCGAGGCGCGCCTGGGCCCCAGCGTCGATGGCCCCGCCTCCATCACGCTGCAGCTGTCCCTGCCCGACAAGCGCTGAGTCCGGTCAATGCGGCGGCTGCAGTTCCAATACCAGCCAGCCGCCAAAGTCAGGCGCCGGCAGCGTCCACTGGGCCGCCTGAGGCAGGGCGTTGCCTTCACGCATCAGCCATTGCACGCAGCGCGCCACGCCGGCATGGGTGATCCAGACGATGTCGCGCCCGGCGCCGTCGTCCTTCGAGTACATCCTTGCCTGCTGCAAGGCCTCGTCCACCCTGCGCAGCATGGCGGCCAGGGACTCTCCCCGGCCCGGCGCGTGCCCGGCAAGGTCTGCCGCCCAGGCATCGATGGCGCTGCGGTCCAGCGCATCCCATGGCTGGCCTTCCCAATCGCCGAAGTCCATCTCCAGCAGGCGGCTGTCCGCCGCCGATGCCAGGCCGGGCCGCAATGCCTGCAGGGCCTGTGCCAATTGATGGCATCGGCGCAGTGGCGAATGCGCCAGCAGACAATCCGCAGGCAGGGCGAGGTGCAGGGCCTGCGCCGCATCGGCCGTGGCCTGGGCGTCGGCCTCCATGTCGAGCCGGCCATAGCAGATGCCGGGCTCCACCAGGGGGCGGGCATGGCGTACCAGCCAAAGGCGCGGCGTTGGGAGAGCGTTCATTGCATGCGCATCAGCACAGCGGCGGCGCCCAGCAGCATGGCCAGTTCACAGACCTGCTGGGCGGCGCCCAGGCAATCGCCCGTCATGCCGCCCAGGCGACGGCGCAGCCAGCGCACCATGGCGGCCGTGACCATGGCGCCGGGCAGGACCAGGCCGATGACGAGCGGCAGGCCCGCCAGCCACG
>NZ_JTKZ01000297.1:0-8479 GCF_000799035.1 Delftia sp. ZNC0008 | reverse complement strand
CCGCGTGCCGAGAACGCGACCATGACCATCATGGACAGGCTGGGCCGGTTCGGGTTCATCGCGCCATCGCGCAGGCAGGCCGCGGCGTTGTCGGCCATGCGTGCACTCGATGTGGCGGCCAGCGGGCCGCAGCAGGCCGTGTCCGGCCTGTCGGGCGGCAATCAGCAGAAGGTGGTGATGGCGCGCGCCCTGGCCAGCGAACCCGATGTGCTGGTGCTCATCGATCCCACTGCGGGTGTGGATGTGAAGTCCCGGCAGGCATTGCTGGCCGTGGTGGAGGAGGAGCGACGGCAGGGCCGGGCCGTGCTGCTGGCGAGCAGCGAGCTGGACGACCTGCGCATCTGCGACCGCGTGCTGGTGATGTCGCATGGCCATGTGGTGGCCGAACTCGCCAGAGGCTGGGACGAGGGCGAACTGATTGCCTCCATGGAAGGAGTGAGCCTGCATGCGCACTGAAACCTTCGTCTCGCCGAACACGGCTGTGCCCGTGCCGGCCGCCGGGCGGCTCGCCCTGCACCGGCTGCGCGACTATGCGCTGGTCCCTGCGCTGGCCCTGCTGTTCGTGCTGGGAGCCTTGACCAGCCCCAGCTTTCTGACACCGGCCAACCTGGTCAGCATCCTGGGGGCCTCGGCAGCCCTGGCGCTGGTGGTGTTGGCGGAGTCGCTGATCATCATCACGGGCAAGTTCGATCTGTCGGTGGAGTCCACGGTGGGCATTGCGCCGGCGGTGGGCGCCATGCTGGTGATTCCCGCAGCCTCGGGGGGCTTTGGCACGGAATGGCCGGTGGCGGCGGGGCTGCTGGCCATCGCAGCCGTGGGCGCATGCACGGGTTTTCTCAATGGCCTGTTGGTCGTCAGGCTGCGGCTCAATGCCTTCATCGTCACGCTGGCGATGCTGATCGTGCTGCGCGGCGTGCTGGTGGGCGCGACCAGGGGCGGCACCCTGTTCGACATGCCGCAGCCTTTCTTCGCCCTGGCCACGGCCACGCTGCTGGGGCTGCCGCTGTCGGTCTGGCTGGCGGCGCTGGCGTTCGGCACGGCCGCCGTGATGCTGCGCCACCACCGGCTGGGCCGCGCGCTGTATGCGATTGGCGGCAACCCCCATGCGGCGCGCGCGGCGGGCATCAATGTGGACCGTATTACCTGGGGCGTCTTCGTGCTGGCCGGTGTGCTGGCCGCAGTGGGCGGGCTGGTGGTCACGGGCTATGTGGGCGCGATCAATGCCAACCAGGGCAGCTCGATGATTTTCACGGTGTTCGCGGCGGCCGTCATCGGCGGGATTTCGCTCGATGGCGGCAAGGGCTCCATGTCGGGTGCGCTGTGCGGCGTGCTGCTGCTGGGCGTGGTGCAGAACCTGCTGACGCTGGCCCAGGTGCCATCGTTCTGGATACAGGCCATCTACGGCGCCATCATCCTCGGCGCCCTGATGCTGGCCCGGCTCGCAGGTGAGCAGCAGCAATAGGCGCGGCCCGCGAATCGCCCGTGCAGAACCCTTTTCAAGGGAAGGAATGGCTCCATGAGACTCGCCGGAAAACACATTCTCGTCACCGCAGCCGGGCAGGGCATAGGGCGTGCCTGCGCGCTGATGTTTGCCCGCGAGGGGGCCAGCGTGCTGGCCACCGACATCGACATGCAGGCGCTGGCAGAACTGGAGGGACGGGACGGCCTGCGTACGCGGCGGCTGGATGTGACCGATGCGCAAGACATCCTGGCACTGGCCGGGCAGGAGAGGGCTTTCGATGCAGTGCTCAACTGCGCGGGCTTCGTGCACCACGGCAGCATCCTGGACTGCAGTGACGAGGACTGGGCCTTTGCGTGGCAGCTCAACGTCACCTCCATGCACCGCATCATCCGCGCCCTGCTGCCCGCCATGCTGGCCCAGGGCGGCGGCTCGATCATCAACATGTCGTCTGCGGCCTCCAGCGTGAAGGGCGTGCCCCTTCGCCATGCCTATGGCGCCACCAAGGCTGCCGTGGTCGGGCTGACCAAGGCCGTGGCGGCCGACTTCGTCACGCAGGGAATACGCTGCAACGCCATCTGCCCTGGCACGGTGGAGTCCCCGTCGCTGCAGGCGCGCATCGACGGCCAGGCCCGGCAGCAGGGCGTGCCGCTGGAGCAGGTGCGTGCGGCCTTCGTGGCGCGCCAGCCCATGGGGCGGGTGGGTCGGCCCGAGGAGATCGCCGCGCTGGCCACCTATCTCGCCAGCGATGAATCCCGCTTCGTCACCGGCACGCTGAGCGTGATCGACGGTGGCTGGTCCAACTGAACTGCACAGGACTGCTCCATGAAATTGCTGCGATACGGCCCCAGGGGCCATGAAAGACCGGGCCTGCTCGATGCGCAAGGGCGTGTGCGCGACCTCTCGGGCGTGGTGGACGACATTGCCGGCCCTGTGCTGCTGCCGGACAGCCTGGCGCAACTGGGCGCCCTGGACCCCTTGCAACTGCCCCTGGTGGAAGGCGTGCCGCAGCACACGCTGCGTCTGGGCCCCTGCGTGGGGCGGGTGGGCAAGTTCGTGTGCATAGGCCTCAACTACTCGGACCATGCGGCCGAGGCCGGCATGCAGGTGCCGCCCGAGCCCGTGGTGTTTGGCAAGTGGACCAGTGCCATCTGCGGCCCGGACGATGCCATCGAGATTCCGCCCGGCTCCGTGAAGACGGATTGGGAGGTGGAGCTTGGCGTGGTCATAGGCCAGGGCGGGCGCCATATCGACGAGGCCCGGGCCATGCGGCACGTGGCGGGCTATTGCGTGGTCAACGACATCTCCGAGCGCGAGTACCAGCTCGAGCGCGGCGGCACCTGGGACAAGGGCAAGGGCTGCGACGGCTTCGGCCCGCTGGGGCCCTGGCTGGTCACGGCCGACGAGGTGCCCGATCCGCAGGCGCTGCGCATGTGGCTGGATGTGGACGGCCGGCGCATGCAGGACGGCAGCACGGCCACCATGGTGTTCGGCGTGGCCTTTCTCGTCAGCTATCTGAGCCGCTTCATGAGCCTGCAACCGGGCGATGTGATCTCCACCGGCACGCCGCCGGGCGTGGGCATGGGCCAGAAGCCGCCCATGTACTTGCGTGCCGGGCAGGCCATGCGGCTGGGCATCGCCGGCCTGGGCGAGCAGCGCCAGACCATGGTGGCGGCTCGCGTGCAACCGAATCCCTCGACAACCGGCAAGGCCTGAGAAGACCATGACGCGAATCCTGTCCCTGCGCGTGCTCGATGTGCGCTTTCCGACCTCCAGGCACCTGGATGGGTCTGACGCCATGAACCCGGACCCGGACTACTCCGCCGCCTATGTGATCCTGGAGACGGACACGCCCGGCCTTGAGGGGCACGGGCTGACCTTCACCATCGGGCGCGGCAACGAGGTCTGCTGCGCCGCCATCGAGGCCATGCGCCACCTGGTGGAGGGCATGGAGCTTGACTGGGTCCGCCAGGACATGGGGCGCTTCTGGCGCCACATCACCTCCGACAGCCAGTTGCGCTGGATCGGCCCGGACAAGGGGGCGATGCACCTGGCCACCGGCGCCGTGGTCAATGCCGTGTGGGACCTGTGGGCCAAGGCCGAGGGCAAGCCGCTGTGGCGTCTTGTGGCCGATTTCACGCCCGAGGAGTTCGTCCGCGCGCTGGATTTTCGCTACATGACGGATGCCCTGACCGAAGCCCAGGCGCTGGAGCTGCTGCATCGCCAGTCGCCGCGCAAGGCCGATTGCATCGGCGTGCTGGAGCGCGAGGGCTATCCCTGCTACACGACCTCGGCCGGCTGGCTGGGCTATGACGACGACAAGCTGCGCCGCCTGTGCCGCGAGGCGGTGGCCGGTGGCTTCAACCACGTCAAGCTCAAGGTGGGGCGCAGCCTGCAGGACGATATCCGGCGCGTGTCCATCGCGCGCGAGGTGCTGGGGCCGGACCGCCAGCTGATGATCGACGCCAACCAGGCCTGGGAGGTGGGGCAGGCCATCGGCTGGGTGCGGGAGTTGGCCTTTGCCAGGCCCTGGTTCATCGAGGAGCCGACCAGCCCTGACGATGTGGAGGGCCACCGCGCGGTGCGCGAAGCCGTTGCCCCGGTCCAGGTCGCCTCCGGAGAGATGTGCCAGAACCGCATTCTCTTCAAGCAATTCATCCTGCGTGGCGCCATCGACGTGGTGCAGATCGACGCCTGCCGGCTGGGAGGGGTCAACGAGGTGCTGCTGGTACTCCTGCTGGCCGCAAAGTACGGTCTGCCCGTGTGTCCGCATGCCGGGGGCGTGGGCCTTTGCGAGTATGTGCAGCATCTGTCCATGATCGATTTCGTCTGCGTGTCCGGCACGCGTGAGGGGCGCGTGATCGAGTACGTGGACCACCTGCATGAGCACTTTGTGGATCCCTGCGTGGTGCGCAATGCGGCCTACATGCCTCCCGGTGCGCCCGGCTTTTCCATCACGATGAAGCCGGAATCTCTGGCCAGGTATCGCTTCCAGGCCTGAGCCATGGCCCTGTCCCATTCCCATTCACTTTTGCATCCGCGCATCGATGCACACCTGCATTTCTGGCGCTACAGCGCCGGGGACTATCCATGGATAGGCGCGGACATGCGGGCCCTGGCGGTGGACCGCACACCCGGCCATCTCCTGCCCCAGCTGTCTGCCTGCGGCTTCACGGGCGCCATCGCCGTGCAGGCGCGCGCCACGGTCGATGAGACGCGGTTCCTGCTGGAGCTGGCGCGGCGCAATGACTGGATACGCGGCGTGGTGGGGTGGGAAGACCTGACCTGCGAGGGCCTGGGCGAGCGCCTGCAGGACTGGCGTGCCGAGCCGAGGCTGTGCGGCTGGCGCCATCAGGTGCAGGACGAGCCCGATGCCGCAGCCTTTCTGGGCTGCGCCGCATTCGGGCGCGGCATGGCCTTGTTGCAGCGCCAGGGCTGGGCGTATGACCTGCTCGTCCTCCATCACCAGATGGAGGCGGCTGCCGCCTTCTGCGCACGGCACGACGCGCACTGGCTGGTGCTGGACCATCTGGGCAAGCCCCCGCTGGCCGTGCTGGCCCGGGAACAGGCCGCATTCGGCCACTGGCAGGCGCGGCTGGGGCGTTTTGCCGCGCTGCCGCATGTGGCCTGCAAGCTCTCGGGCCTAGTGACCGAGGCCGACTGGCGCGCTGGGCTGGACGGGGCAGGCAGGGCTTGCCTGCTGCGCTGTCTAGATATGGCGCTGCAGGTGTTCGGTCCGCAGCGCCTGATGTTTGGCTCCGACTGGCCGGTCTGCCTGCTGGCCGCGCCATACGCCACGGTCTTTGAGCTGGTGGATGGCTGGGCGTCGTCGCGGCTGTCGGCCTCCGAGCGTGAGGCGCTGTGGGGCGGCACCGCCGCGCGCTGCTACGGCCTGCATCCGCAAGGCATGACCTGACCACATGGGAGGCAGCATGGACCTGAACCTGAAAGACAAGACCTTCATCGTCACGGGCGGTGCCAGCGGCATCGGGGCGGCCATCTCGCTGCGGCTGGCCGGTGAAGGTGCGATTCCGCTGATCTGCGGCAAGGACACCATGTCCGCGCGGTTCGAGGCGCAGCTCATGGAGCTGCAGCCCCGGGCCCGCCACTTCCGCTTCGACCTGGTCGATGAACAGGCATGCGGAGAGATGGTGGCCCGCGCTGCGGCGGACTGCGGCCACATCGACGGCCTGGTGAACAACGCGGGCATCAATGACGGCGTGGGACTGGAGGCAGGGCGCGACGCCTTCGTGCGCTCGCTGCAGGCCAACCTGGTGCACTACTACGTCATGGCCCACCATTGCCTGCCGCACCTCAAGGCCAGCCGTGGCGCCATCGTCAACATCTCGTCCAAGACCGCGCTGACCGGGCAGGGCCAGGCCAGCGGCTACTGCGCGGCCAAGGGGGCCCAGCTCTCGCTGACGCGCGAATGGGCTGCCGCGCTGGCAGCCGATGGCGTGCGCGTCAATGCCGTGGTGCCCGCCGAGGTGATGACGCCGATGTACCTGCACTGGCTGGGCCGCTTCGACGACCCCGGGCGCCAGCTGGAACAGATCAGCGCCCGGATTCCGCTGGGCCGGCGCATGACGGCGGCCGAGGAGATTGCGGACACGGTCGTCTTTCTTCTGTCCGAGCGGGCATCGCACACCACGGGGCAATGGCTGTTCGTCGATGGCGGCTACACCCACCTGGACCGCGCGCTGACCTGACCACCATGGAGACACCATGCGCCAATGCCTTACACTCGACCTCAGGGATGACCCGGCGCTGATCGCCCGGTACGAAGCCCTGCATCACCGGATCTGGCCGGAGGTGGCTGCGCATCTGCGCAGCCATGGCGTCACCGGCATGGAAATCCACCGCCTTGGCACGCGCATGGTGATGGTCATGGAAACCGATGACGCGGTGCATGACGCCCGGGCCATGGCCCTTGCCTACGCCACCGATCCGAAGTTGTGCGAATGGGAAGACCTGATGTGGGCCTTTCAGGCCCCCACGCCGTGGACACCACCTGGAGACAAGTGGACGCCCATGGCCTGCATTTTTCGGCTGGAGGATTCTGCGCAGGAGTGAGCGACTGAGCATCCGTCGGCCATGCCCCATCCCCGAACGTCGCTCAACCCCCTTCCAGGGGAAAACACCGGGGCGCCCGCGCCGCAAATGCATAGGTCTGCGCATGAATCGCTCAGGTCTGGCGCCATCCCTGCGGAGAATTCATGAAAGCAGCCTGCAGGGCATCGCAACCACGGGGCTGCATGCACCCGCAATAGCAAGAAGCACAAGAACAAGAAGCACAAGGAAAGGGGCTGGCGACCGGTTTCAAGCTGCTCCCCATGGCAGCCGTGCTGCGGCCATGGGGATTTTCGCCAATCGGCAATGTCAAGGAGGAGAGGGAGATGAATAAACGCATGATCCGCAGCGCTGGCCTGGCCGCGCTTGCATTGGGCACGGCCCTGGCGGCCCAGGCCCAGAGTTCGGTCACGCTCTATGGGCGTGTGGTCGCGGGGGTGGACTACCAGAACAATGTGTACGACCCGGCCACGGGGGGCTCCGGCAGCCTGTGGCGGGCCGTGGGCAACCAGTGGGGCACAAGCATGCTGGGTTTCAAGGGGGAGGAGGACCTGGGCGGCGGGCTGCATGCGCTGTTCACGCTGGAGTCGGGCTTCAGCATCGACGATGCCAAGTTCAACGGCGCAGGTTTCTTCAACCGCCGCACCTTCGTGGGCCTGCGCAGCGGCTGGGGCACGCTGAAGCTGGGCAAGGACCTGTCGATCTCGGATGCGCACTGGGCGCTGGACCCCACGGGCCAGCAGTTCATCGGCTCGGCCACGCTGGTGCGGGGGCGCAACTGGGGCGGGCATGACAACATGGTCTCGTACGAAACGCCCAGCTGGGGCGGCCTGCGCGTGCTGGCGCTGACCGGCCTGGGCGAGCAGCCGCAGGGCGCATCGCGGCTGCGCAAGGATGCGCTGTCCGTGTCCTATACCGCGCCCACGTTCGAGTTGCGCGCCATCTACGACGTGGCCCGCGATGCCAATGGCCGTTTCAGCGATCTCTACACCACCTCCCGCAACCTGACGCTGGGCGGCACGGTGACGCTGTCCGCGCTCAAGCTGTTCGCGGGCTATGAGCAGCTGTCTGCGCCCGACAGCGCGGCCGGCGTGCCCAACAAGGCGCGGCAGTACTGGATGGGTGCGCGCTACAAGGTGTCAGGCCCGCTGACGCTGATCGGGGCGGGCTACCGCACCACGGTCAACAACGGCGGCGGCAGCGCCAACCTGTTCAGGGCGGGCGCCGACTACGCGCTGTCCAAGCGCACGCTGCTGTACGCCAGCGTGGGCAATGTGCGCAATGGCGGCAATGCGAACTTCTCGGTGGAGACCACCAACAACAACCCGGCGCCGGGCGGCAGCCAGACCGGCCTGTACCTGGGCATGGCGCATTCGTTCTGACCGGGGCCGGGTACTTTGGCGGAGGTTGCCGGCCCTTGCTCAAGGGGTTTGCCATCCGCCGCCCAGCACCTTGTTGATCGTCACCTGGTTTTGCAGTTGCGCCAGGTGCAGGGCCGACAGGGCCAGCTGTGCGTTGCGGCTGCGCTCCTGCGCATCCAGCCAGGTGCGCAAGGGTACCTGGCCTGCGCGGTAGCGTGCCTCGTACAGGCGGGTGATTTCTGCCGATTCCTGCATGACGCGCTGCTGTGCCTGCTCCTGGCTGGCCAGCTCGGTGCGGGCGGACAGGGCTTTTTCCGTTTCCACCAGCGCGGCGTACAGCGACTTGCGGAAGTTGACCACGGCCTCTTCATGCTGGTTGCGCGCAATGGCGGTGTTCAGCCGCATCTCGCCCACGTTCAGAAAGGGCAGGGTCATGCTGGCGCCCAGGGCCGCCACGGGGTTGGCCAGCAGGTCGAGCAGCGAGTTGCTGGAGCCCCCCAGGCTGCCGGTCAGCGACAGCGTGGGGTAGTAGCGCGCGGTGGCCGCATCGCTGCTGGCCAGGGAGGCGCGCAGCCGCAGTTCGACGCGG
>NZ_JTKZ01000314.1:0-857 GCF_000799035.1 Delftia sp. ZNC0008 | reverse complement strand
AATCCCGATCCCGCCACCTGGGGCCCGCGCAGCCAGGCCGCCCAGCAGCAGATGGAGATGGCCTGCCTGGGCCCCAAGGCCTATGAACAGCTGCAGCAATCGCGCGCATTGCAGCCCAACGCCATCAACCGGCCGTGGATCATAGGGCGCCCCGTGCCGCCGCAGCCGCTGCCGCCTTCGGCCCCCATCTCGCACTGCAACGTGTTCCGCTGCTACGACACCAACGGCGGCATCCACCCGCGCTGATTCAGGCGCGCAGCCCCTGCTCCACGGTCGGGTAGCGCAATCTCAGGCCCAGCTCCTCCTTCAGGCGCTGGTTGCGCAGGCGGCGTGACTCCCCCATGAAGCTCAGCAGGCTGGCCGGCAGCTCGCGCTGCGCCTGCTCGCGCGTGATGCGTGCGGGGCGCGGCAGTCCATAGAGATCGGCCGCAAGGTCGAAGTAGTCGCCCATGCGCAGCTGCGTATCGTCGCTGGCGTGGTAGATGCGCTGCGGCCGGCCGAGCCACAGCGCCCGCACGCAGGCGCGGGCCAGGTCGTCGGCATGGATGTGGTTGGTATAGACATCCTCTGCGGCGCACAGCAGGGGGGTCCCTCGCAGCAGGCGCCCGCGCGGCGTGCCGTTTTCCCGGTCCGGCGCATAGATGCCCGGGATGCGCAGAATGCTGGCGCGCAGGCCGCCGCGCCCGGCAAAGCGCACGGCTCGCTCGGCGTTCACGCGGCGCTGGGCACGCGCCGTGGCCGGTGCGGGCGGGCGGCTTTCGTCGATCCAGGCGCCCTCGCAGTTCCCATAGACGCCGGAGGTCGAGCCATAGACCAGGCTGGCCGGCCGGCCGCGAAGGCGCAGCACGCGCAGCAAA
>NZ_JTKZ01000402.1:0-8191 GCF_000799035.1 Delftia sp. ZNC0008 | reverse complement strand
CTGGGCGGCCGGCTCCCTGGAGGGCAGCGGCTATGCCAGCGCCGCCGTGCTGGCGGCCGCCGTGGCGGCGGGGCTGGCGGCGGCCTGGGCCATCGTCGGCCAGCTCAACGCCATGGTGCTGGGGCATGACGTGGGCCTGGCGCTGGGCGTCAATGTGCGCGCCACCGCGCAACTGGCCTGCCTTGCAGTCATGCTGCTGGCCGGGGCGGCCACGGCGGCCGTGGGGCCCATCGCCTTCGTCGGCCTGGTGGCGCCGCATCTGGCACGCCTCTCGTGCGGGCCGGACTACCGCTGGATACTGCCGCTGTCCGCGCTCTACGCGGCGGTGCTGCTGCTGGGTGCCGACGTGCTGGGCCGCGTCGTCGCGGCGCCTGCCGAAGTGGCTGCGGGCATCGTCGCCTGCCTGATCGGCGGGCCGTTCTTTGTCTGGGTGGCGTGCAGATACCGGTTGAGCAGGCTATGAAGACCTCCGTGAACACATCCGTTGTGCGCTGGGGAGCCTGTTCGTTTCTCTGGCGGCCCAGGCCGCTGGCCGTGGGCATGGCGCTGGTCGTGCTGGCCCTGGTGCTGGGTGTGCTGCTGCTGGGCACGGGAACCCTGTCCCTCAGCCCCGCCGAAGTGCTCGACAGCCTGCTGGGCACGGGCTCCAACCCCGCAGCTGAGCGCATCGTGCAGCGGGTGCGGCTGCCGCGTGTCCTCACGGCCGTCTTCGTGGGCGCGTCGCTTGGCATGGCGGGCGCCATCTTTCAGTCCATCTCCCGCAACGCGCTGGGCTCGCCGGACGTGATCGGCTTCACCACCGGCGCGGCCAGCGGGGCGATTGCGCTCATCGTGCTGGGTGACGCCGGGCCGCTGTGGACATCGCTGGCCGCCGTGCTGTCGGGCATGGCCACGGCGGCGGTCGTGCTTGCGCTGTCCGGAGGCCGGCGTGCTGCCGGCGGCTACCGGCTGGTGCTGGTGGGCATAGGCGTGGGGGCCACGCTCTCGGGCCTGAACACCATCTTGCTGGTCATGGGGGACCTGGACCGGGCCGTCGCCGCGCAGCGCTGGCTGGCCGGCTCGCTCAGCGCGCGGACCTGGGCCCATGTCGTGCCCGCCGCGCTGGGCTTCATCGCCATCGTGCCCGTCGTGCTGTGGTGCGCCCGCCGCATCAACCTGCTGGAGCTGGGCGACGATGCCGCCACCCAGCTCGGCGTCAACGTGCCGCGCACGCGGCTCACCATGGTGATGGCCGCAGTGGCCCTGACCGCCATCGCCACCGCAGCGGCGGGGCCCATCGCCTTCATCGCGCTGGCCGCGCCCCAGCTGGCCAGGCGCCTGGGGCTGTCGCCCGACGTGCCCCTGTTCACGGCGGCAGCCATGGGCGCCGTTCTGCTGCTGGCGGCCGACATGCTCAGCCATTGGGCACCCGTGCGCCTGCATCTGCCCATCGGGCTGGTGACGGGGCTGCTGGGCGGGGTGTATCTGCTGTGGCTGCTGTTTCGCACACGCAAGGGATAGACGGTCGTGCAGGGTGCAACGGGGCGCAGCCCCAGTACCTGCGGGACTACCTGACGCCCCGCGCCGCCCCAGGCCCCACCACGGTGTACACATGCCCGGCCTCTTCGGCAGCCACCTTGGCAGCCTCGCTGCGGCGCACCTCCGCCTGGTCCTCGTACTCGCAGTTCATCACCCGGGCTTCACTGCCCGCGAACTCCGCCAGCGATTCAGCGCTGTTGCGAATGGTCACCAGCGCCTGCGCCACCACGTCCAGCCGCTGATGGCCCTCGGGGATCTCCAGCCAGGCCAGCGCCAGCTGGGCCAGGGCGGAAACCTCGGCACAGCCTTGCTGCACGAAGCGGTCCATTTCATGCAGTGCGGTTGCGAGCTTCTGGGTGTGGGTGTTTTCGGGGGGAGGGGATGAGGGGATGTGCTTCATGGGTTCGACTCTCCACGAAGCATTCCATTGGTGTCTGACATTGCATCTCCTTCAGAAAGGGATGATGCTTGCCGGTTTTTCTTGACGCAGATACTACGAGTTGCGTAGCTGATTGGCAGGGCGTTCAAGAAGATGGGGGCTGCCGGATGGACTTGAGGCGGGTGCCTACCAGTTTGTGGTTGGCCGCGGGTCAATCGCTATGAGCTGGGGAAACACAGACCGGACCTCCTGACCGCGCGCAAGTTGGCGGAAGTGCTCAAGGTGCCGATGGCGCTTTTCTATTCGGATACGGATGATGAGGTGGCGGAGTTGTTGCTCAGGTATGGGCAGGCGAGCAGGGCGGTGCGCAAGAGGGTGGGCGAGGTGTTGAAGAGGTAGGGCGTTCGGGTTGCGTGGAAGGCGGATTGCGACCCTTATCGATCGTTCGCTTCTGTCAAAAATTCATGATTTGAATTTAGAGCTATGAGGACACGAGAGAGGTTGCAGAAATGATGCGGGAATTTATTTGTTGCCCGTTAAATATTATTTATTCCTATTGGCACTTAATAGGATGCGTGGCTTCTCTGACTCCCAGCTGCTAATTGTTGCTGGTAAAAAATGATACGCTGGAGAAAGATCGTAATAGGCGATTTCTCTTTGCTCTTCTTGACTTAAATAATTCAAAAATAGCTCCATCTTTTCCAGCCTAAGCTTCACGCGGTCAAATCGCTTTCCATCTTTAAATAACTGAACTTCTGCATTCGCCAAATTCACCAGAGCATTGCAATGGCTTTCAGATCTCATCCCGCAATCCGTGCAAACGAGATCGATGTACGTAAAGGCCCTGTGCAGTTCATCCAGCGCAAACTGTCCAAAAGAAGTTATACGAATTGCATCAATTTCATCTGAAAACGCGTCGTGCCGGGTAGATGACTCAATCAGATTGGATGCAAGCAATTTATCTATCCAATACCGAAAATCAGTATCAGAACCGAAGACATCGGAAAAAAATCCTCGTAGCTCAGGCAGAGGAACAAATGCAGGCGAGAGTGGATCCTGGGCAACAGAAAGTCGCTTAAGTATTCTTAATCCCGTAAAGTGCGATCCCCCATCATTGGTTCGAATCTGATAGAGATTCGGGATCTTGCTATTTTTCTCGTCGTAAAAAAGGCGTGTTGGTGTCATAAGAGGCTTGATAACCTGATGAATTAGCAATTTCCATCCTCCAGCAGATTGGGCCATCTCCTGTGCATTTGTATAGCCAGATAGTATCAAGTCACCAAAAAGGTCCAACGCAAGACGGATATTTCCGTGAGCTGAGGCACTTATAAACTGATTCAAAGGAGACGCTGGGCTTCTGGAAAAATCGTTCCTGAAAACTCTGAAAAATGCAGTTATATTGTCAATTGAATGCTGCTCAATTTCTATCTCACCATATTTTATAAGCTCTAAGACGTAGTTGATTCTTTTATTAAAAACCTCATCAGGAGTAGGTGAGCTAATATGAAAAGCACTATTCTGATATGCATCGAGAAATCCGCGAATCTTAGAAGCATAAAATCTCTCTTCCCGCATAGATATAAGTACTACACATCCTAAGCTCTCGGTAATCTCGGCTGCAAGAGAGAAAGTGTAGTCTTGCAGTTCATTATCTAGTTGATCTGTATTATCGACTGCCACTATCACGCTTCTGTGATGAAGCATGTGCCATGCCACTAAACGCTGAGCCACATATTTTTCATCATTCTTCCATTCTTTGATCAGTTGATTTAAGTTTAAATTATAGGCTTCTGATTCATAGTGAAGGCCCGCCAATGACTGTTTTTGTGCTACTTCAAATCTATCTGAAAAAAGCTGCAATAGCTGTGCTCGATCTGAAGCCAATAAATTCTCTGAATCCAACTGCTTGGTCAATGACTCCCATAGAAATTTTCTTACTGAAATGGCATCCTTCGGCGAGGGAAGCATGTCAATTACAACGGGTATGCAGTTTTTCTTTAGGTAGGAAGGTGGGCGAAAATAAAGTACTTTTTTTATAAAAGTCGACTTGCCAGACCCTTTTCCACCAAATAATATTACTATATCGCCGTTTGTATTTTTGCGCATTCCATCGATAAGCCGATTAGCAAAAACTCCTCCAGAATCCATGTCTTCAGTTTCTATGATTCCATAATTTTGCATGAATGGTGAAACAGAATCTTTGATCAGAGTGCGAACTCCCATGATATTTTTGTCATGCGCTCTTTCATGCACATAACATTTTTCAACGAATTCCGAGTCATCGACATCAATTGGGCCAAAATAGCGTAAGACTATGCCCCTTATTTGCCTGGCAAGCGCATTCGAATTGATTGTCTGATTAAAAGAGACTATTCGCTCTTTGGGGAAAAATATTTCTCCACTATCAGGAGCTCCGCCTTGGAAAGCGCGTTGTAAACTATGCTGCTCTACAACAGATGTATACCCGAGAAGCTCTATAGCTTCCATGTAATTGGATTCAAACCAATCGATATCTGAAATGACTAAGGCTGACAAATCTTTCCATGCCTTGCCTTTTTGAAAGGCCTTGAAAATTATAAACTGTAGCCCATTCGTCACGAGGCCAAACTCACAACCCTCATCAGCGCAATATCGTTGTGCCTGAATAATTGCAGCCTTAGCTGTCGCAGAAGTTAGTAGTGTTTTGGTTTTTACAGCTCTGAATCTTTTTTTATAATTGAAATTTGCTGGTAAATCAAAATAAACGCCTGTTCTTTTGGCCTCGATAATGAGGGCTGGTCGTCCAGAGGTACGATTCAGATGATAGTCTGCATATCCGTCAACAGAGTTTTGTTCCATGCGGAATGACGCAATAGGCCAACCAAGGATTTCGCGCAAAATCCTATCAATGATCTGAAATCTCGTATCGGCCTCGTTTAGATCTGCTGATTTTGCGAATGAGACAATTTCTGCTGCAATGACGTGTGACATTCATATACCTCCGAACGCAAGCATAGTAGCGCAACCAAGGTGCTTTTCTCAAATAATTAGCTGTCGAGCCTGCCGGATGGTCATCGCCTGAAGCAGCTCATACGTCGAGTGTTGCTGTTTGAGTGAGAAGCTAGCGACTGTATCAAGTCGGACAATGTGGATCGCCAAGCCAACTCTCAAGAGAGGAGCAGAGTGTTGAGGCCTCGTCTCGCTTGTCAGTGGAAATGCCATCCGACATGGTTCGTGCGCTGTCTTTCCGCAAAGCACTCTTCAATGCAAACCACGCAGTCGGGCCGCTACTTCTCGCAAGAACGAAGCTAGACCGAACGGCTCCTTCTGGCCGTAACCCGTTCTCCACAGACCGCCAAAACTCTCACCCAAAAATCCTCCCTCATCCAACAGCTCAAACGCTACCTCCGGCGTCCTCTCCATCCCCCGCCGAATCGCCGCAGGAATCGCCTGCCGCGTCTTGCTGCACAGCCCGCGCATGGGCAAGACCTCGATCTGTATGCCGCGCACGGTGCGCACTTCGCTGGCGCCGGGCTCGATGCGCACGCGGATGCCTAGCTGTTCATACATGCGCTGCTCCATATGGCGCAGGTCCTGCAGGCTGGTGATCTGTTCGAGCCGCAGCAGCAGGCGCTTTTCCTCTTCCTTGGTGAGCCGTAGGATGCGCTGGTCGGCCCTGGGGTCGGCGAGCAGGGCGCTGTGATATCGGCCAAGGCCCCTGCAAACCAAGTTGGTCATTGACCTTGAATGCAAGGTTGGCAGCAACTTGCGCTTGCGGCCTTAGATATCCCGTGACAAAATCTTCCACAACTGTCAGTTAGATCATTGCCATGATCATCGCTGATGGTGGCGATACTGCAAATTGCCGGTCTTCAGAGTAAAGCACCCTATTATTCTGGTGCGCCTGCATGCGCAGGCAATAACAAAAATTTCCCCCTCCCCATGAAAATCCGCGCCACGTGGTAGCCGTGGCGTCGTTTGATGCATTGTTTCAAATTGTCGATGTTTGTCGGCGCAACGCCTGTAGCTCAATAGCAATATTCTGTTGAGTTTTTTGTTGTGAAGTATTCTTCATGGAAGGAGGCTGTAGCTGATAAAGCCTTGATAAAAATAATGCCAGCGAAAAGCTGGTGGCTTGAGTTCCACGATTTTGTTGATTTTTAATTGAAGCTCGGGAGGAGTTCATGAATCAAATAAAATTGAATGTGAAATCAAAGTATTTTGTCAATGTGATTGAAGGAGTAGCAAGTTTCGTATTGGTTTTGGCGTTTTGGTTGTTCTCGATGCCGGCTACGGCACAAATATTGCCGGTAGTCACCATCACAGATAATTTTGCCTATGGAGGCGGTTTTGGTGTTGATGGGTTTGAATTCAATCGTGGAGGGGGCGCTGGAACCGCGTTCAGTGGTTATCCACTTATGATGGGGTTTCTTAATTTCAAATCTACATCTCTCGAGGACGTGCGTTGTACGGGAGAAGCCTCTAAAGGTACAACGTCTCATGCAGATCCGAATACAAGGTGGATGGCTGCGGAGGCAGTCTTCAGAGTGGTAAGGCAGAGTTTGAATACATGGCAGAAGATCTTTGGACGTGGTACCACCCCGTGGCATGATGGAAAGTTGAGAGTGGTATATGCCGATGGTGGTTCGGAGATCTGGTTGGTAACAAGTCCTGGCATGTCGGCTGCCTTAGTTCCGTCGTCCATGCCAGGGTCTTTGAAGCTGGGTGATGGAATCCCAAAGCCTCATCATGTTTGCGGGAAATCATGAAATGAAAATCTCATTTAAATTAATTTTGGCAATCATTTTTTTATCGATGGGATTGCTTGTTGCATACTATCTTGCACAAACGTTTCAGGGGCCAAACACTAGTTTTGAAAAAGAAGTCAATTTGTCATCTGATGTAGTTGAGCAGAAAGATTCAGGGCAAGCCACGGCAGCGCTGCCTGATGTTGGTGCTTTGAATAAGCTGCCAGAAAAGAGCGATACGGGAAAAGCTATCGATTTGATGCAGAATTCCAGAGACTATCGGGCGGTTATGGAAAAGCTGGCCCAAGCGGGCACCGAAGAGGCAGGCCTGTATGCAGATACCATTTTGAAGCAGTGCTACATGATCATCCGGTCAGGAGTGCAAGGCGTAAAAACCGCATCCACCAAGCAGGATCAAGCCAAGGAACTGCTATGGTCCAGATGCAGTTCCTTCAGTTCGGATGAAATCTCGGCAGAAAGAGTTCGTCAGCTTGAAAGCGACCCTAGATTTCCAAAAGGGTTGATGGAACTTCGCAGCCAATGGAACGAGGTTGGCAGTGACTCACTCAAGCAGCAAGAAATTCTTGGCCGTATTTTTCATAAACGTGATCCGATTTTGCTAGAACAGGCTGGTCTGGGTCTGATCGCTTCACACGATGAGAAAATGAATTTGGATGGTACAGAGTTTTCTGGTGGAAAAGCTCTTGCTGCGGTAAGGAATAGCTGGATTGCGGCCGTTTGCGAAGGAACTGGATCTGACTGCGGTGGCAATGATTACTACGCTGTGGACATGTGTGCAAACACAGGTATATGCGAAAACTCAAGGTTTGAAGCATTTCGCTCGGCAACAGCCAGGGATCAAGGAGATGTTTATCTAAAGGATTTTGATTCAGCTTACCGTATTTTTGTACATGCAATCAAAACAGGAAATTCTGCAATATTCTTCGAGCAGATTAAAAAGTAGGAAAGGTGCCTGAAGTTACCCAAACAACCCCCCCTCATCCAACAACTCAAACGCCACCTCCGGCGTCCTCTCCATCCCCCGCCGAATCGCCGCAGGAATTGCCTGCCGTGTCTTGCTGCACAGCCCGCGCATGGGCTGAACTTCAATCTGTATGCCGCGCACCGTACGCACTTCGCTGGCGCCGGGCTCGATGCGCACTCTGATGCCAAGCTGCTCATACATGCGCTGCTCCACATGGCGCAGGTCCTGCAGGCTGGTGATCTGTTCGAGCCGCAGCAGCAGGCGTTTTTCCTCTTCCCTGGTGAGCCGCAGGATGCGCTGGTCGGCCATGGAGTCGGCGAGCAGGGCGTCGTGCTCGCAGATGCAGGCGCCCGGAGGGCAGGGGACTCGGATCGGAATCTGAACGGGAAAGCTCATCGATGCCCAAAGGAGAGCCGCCCCGGCCGGGGCGGTGCAGGCCATGCTAGTTCAAGGCTGCAGCGGGGCCAAGGGGAAAGTCCTGGGCGCGCCCGCTGCCTGCGTCTGCTGCCTTTTCCCCCTCCCGTATGTCCGCGCCTGCGTCGTGGCGGTTGCGGGGTTGCAAGCCTGCCGAAGGACAGGCTT
>NZ_JTKZ01000571.1:0-16353 GCF_000799035.1 Delftia sp. ZNC0008 | reverse complement strand
CGCGCCAGGTAGGCGGCAGACGCGCACAGCAGCCGCCGGTTGGGCGCCAGGCGCCGCGCGATGACGCGCGCGTCCGGCGGCTCGCCAAAGCGTATGCACAGGTCGAAGCTGTCATCGACCAGGGGCGGCGGCGAGGCCGACAGCTGCAGCTGCACCTGGATCTGCGGGTGCCTGCGCACGAAGCTGGCGATCAGCGGCGCGATATGGCTGCGCCCGAATCCCAGCGTGGCATTGATGCGCAGCAGGCCCTGCGGCTGCCCGGGCATGCCGGCCACGGCCTGCTCCATGGCGGCAATGTCGTCCAGGATGCGCCGCGCATGGGCCAGGTAGGTCTGGCCCTCATCGGTCAGGCCCAGGCGCCGCGTCGTGCGGCTGACCAGTTGCACGCCCAGCCGCGCCTCCATCTGGGACAGGCGCTTGCTGGCCGCCGGCGTGGTGATGCCCAGCTCGCGGGCCGTGGCCGACAGGCTGGCGCTGCGGGCCAGCAGGCAGAAGAAGGCCATCTCCGATGGCGCCGAGACGGGTGTGCTCATTGTTGAATCAAAGTGAACGATGCCATCACTCTAGAGGCGTGCGCGGCGTTGTTCCATCGATAGATTCACGGACAAGGCCATGGATCCGCATGGCGCTTCATCCACCGCAATCCAAGGAGCCTTCATGACAAAGACATACCGCATCGCCTGCATTCCCGGCGATGGCATCGGCAAGGAAGTGGTGCCCGCAGGGCAGGAGGTGCTGCAGGCGCTGGCCGAAACCCAGCCCGGCCTGGGCTTTGCCTTCACCAGTTTCGGCTGGGGCGGCGACTGGCACCGCGCGCACGGCGAGATGATGCCGGCCGACGGGCTGGACGCGTTGCGCGGCCAGGACGCCATCCTGTTCGGCTCGGCCGGCGACCCGCACATTCCCGACCATGTCACGCTGTGGGGCCTGCGCCTGAAGATCTGCCAGGGGTTCGATCAGTACGCCAATGTGCGGCCCACGCGCATCCTGCCCGGCATCGATGCGCCGCTCAAGCGCTGCGCGCGCGAGGACCTGGACTGGGTCATCGTGCGCGAGAATTCCGAAGGCGAATACGCGGGCGTGGGCGGCCGCGCCCACCAGGGCCATCCCATCGAGGTGGCCACCGACGTGAGCATGATGACCCGTGCGGGCGTGGAGCGCATCATGCGCTTTGCCTTCCGCCTGGCGCAGTCGCGGCCGCGCAAGCTGCTGACGGTGATCACCAAGTCCAACGCCCAGCGCCATGCCATGGTGATGTGGGACGAGATTGCGGTGCAGGTGGCCGCCGAGTTCCCCGACGTGCGCTGGGACAAGGAACTGGTGGACGCGGCCACGGCGCGCATGGTCAACCGCCCCGCCTCGCTGGACACCCTGGTCGCCACCAACCTGCATGCCGACATCCTCAGCGACCTGGCGGCCGCGCTGGCCGGCAGCCTGGGCATTGCGCCCACGGGCAACATCGACCCGGAGCGCCGCTATCCCAGCATGTTCGAGCCCATCCACGGATCGGCCTTCGACATCATGGGCCAGGGCCTGGCCAATCCCGTGGGAACCTTCTGGAGCTGCGTGATGCTGCTGGAGCACCTGGGCGAGCACCGTGCCGCGCAGCGGCTGATGCAGGCCGTGGAGCAGGTGACCGCCGATGCCGCGCTGCACACGCGCGACCTGGGCGGCAAGGCCACCACGCGGCAGGTCACCGACGCGGTCTGCGCACGGCTGCGCGCGCAGACCGCCGAGGCCCAGGCCGAGCCCGTGCCTGCCTGAGCGCGCGCTGCATGGTCCGATAACCCACAAAAGAACAGACAGGAGACAAACCATGAACCGCATCACCAGGGTTGCCGCAGCGTGCGCGCTGGCCGCCGCCACCATTGCAGCCGCCATGTCTTCGGCCTGGGCCCAGGCCTGGCCGGCGCGCCCCGTCAACCTCATCGTGCCGTTTCCCGCAGGCGGCACCACCGACGTGCTGGCACGTGCGCTGGGCCAGGAGCTGTCCAAGAGTCTGGGCCAGCCCGTGGTCGTGGAAAACCGCCCCGGCGCGGGCGCCACCTTGGGCGCCGACCATGTGGCCAAGGCGAAACCTGACGGCTACACCCTGCTCATGGGCGCCGTGCACCACACCATTGCCACCAGCGTCTACCGCAGGCTGGGCTATGACTTCCAGAAGGACCTGGCGCCCATCACCGTGGTGGCCGTGGTCCCCAATGTGCTGGTGGTCAATCCGCAGGTGCCGGCCAAAACCGTGCAGGAGCTGCTGGCCCAGGCCCGCGCCCAGCCCGGCAAGCTGGCCTATGGCTCCAACGGCGCGGGCACGGGCCAGCACCTGATCGGCGCGCAGTTCGAGTCCATGGGCGGTGTGGAGATGCTGCACGTGCCCTACAAGGGCAGCGGGCCGCTGACCACGGATCTGCTGGGCGGGCAGATTGCCATGTCCTTCGATACCGTCACGCCCGTGCTGCCCCACATCAAGGCCGGCAAGCTGCGCGCGCTGGCCGTGACCACGGCCCGGCGCTCGGTGGCCCTGCCCGATGTGCCCACGCTGGACGAAGCCGGCCTCAAGGGCTTCGACATGGGCACCTGGTTCGGCGTGCTGGCGCCAGCCGCCACGCCCAGGGAGGTACTGGCGCGGCTGGGCGCAGACATGAACCGCATCATCGAGTCCCCGCAGTTCCGCAGGAAGATGGAAGAGATAGGCGCCGAGCCCATCGGCGGATCACCCGAGCAGATGGCGCGCCAGATCCGCGACGACACCGACCGCTTCGCCAGGCTGGTCAAGGACGCCAAGGTGGCCCTGGATTGAGTTGAGTTGGCGCGAGGAACGAGGCCGGGCGAATCAGTTGTGACTTGACCGCATGCCACCGCCGGTGCAGGAAATTCCATAATGCCCGGCGGAGACAACACACCATGACCAGCACCACGGACCTGCACCTCACCGATCCCCAAGCCTTTCTGCTCGACCTCTACCGCGCTGCGGTCAAGGATGCGCAGCCCCTGTACAGCATGGCCCAATGCCTGCCAAAGCCTCCCAAGGGCCGCACCCTGGTGCTGGGCGCGGGCAAGGCCGGCGGCTCCATGGCCCAGGCGCTGGAGGCGCTGTGGCCAGCGGACGCGCCGCTGTCCGGCCTTGTGGTCACACGCTACGGCCACATCCCGCCGCGCCCCGAAGGGCTGGCGCAGCGCATCGAGGTGGTCGAGGCCGCCCACCCCGTGCCCGATGCGGCAGGCCTGGCCGCCGCCGAACGCATCCTCGCGCTGACCGAAGGGCTGACCGAGGACGACCTCGTGCTGTGCCTGATCTCGGGCGGCGGCTCGGCCCTGCTGACCCTGCCGGCCGAAGGCATCGACCTGGAGGAGAAGCAGCGCATCAACCGCGCCCTGCTGGAAAGCGGCGCCGCCATCGGCGAGATGAACTGCGTGCGCAAGCACCTGTCGCGCATCAAGGGCGGGCGCCTGGGCGCGGCCTGCGCGCCCGCGCGCGTGGTCACGCTGACCATCAGCGACGTGCCGGGCGACGACCCCTCCATCATCGCCAGCGGCCCCACCGTGCCCGATGCCAGCAGCTGCGCCGACGCGCTGGCCATCCTCGCGCGCTACCGCATCGACGTGCCTGAATCCGTGCGCCGCGCGCTGGAGGCGGGCGAGCTGGAAACCCCCAAGCCCGGCGACGCGCGCTTCGACGGCCACGAGGTCCACATGATCGCCACGCCCCAGCACTCGCTGGAGGCGGCCGCACGCGTGGCCGAGGCCGCAGGCCTGCGCGCCCATGTGCTGTCCGACGAGATCGAGGGCGAATCGCGCGAAGTCGCCAAGGTCCACGCCGCCCTGGCGCGCGCCGTGTCCCGCCACGGCCAGCCGTTTGCAAAGCCCTGCGTGATCCTGTCCGGCGGCGAAACCACGGTCACGATCCGGCAGCGCCCGGCCGGCACGCCCAAAGGACGCGGCGGCCGCGCGGGCGAGTTCTGCATGGGCCTGGCCCAGGCCCTGCAGGGGCAGGAGAAGGTCTGGGCGCTGGCGGCCGATACCGATGGCATCGATGGCGTGGAAGACAACGCGGGAGCGCGCGTGTCGCCGGATACGCTGGCGCGGGCCCAGGCCCAGGGCATGCGGATTGCCGAGTACCTGGACCGCAATGATGCGTATGGGTTCTTTGATGCGCTGGGGGATCTGGTGGTGACCGGGCCCACGCATACCAACGTGAATGACTTCCGGGCGATTCTGGTTCTCTAGGTTTTTGTCCCTGCCGGGTGGTTGTTTTTCGAGGCCGGGACGTGCGCCCGGCCAATTGTTTCAGGCTCGCTTGCTTCAGGCGCTCACGCCCCGCGCGGCAGCGTCTCCCACCATTCGGCATCGAACCGCCCCTGCAGGAAGGCGATGAAGGACTGCACCTTCTGCGGCACCAGGCGCGGCGAGGGGTAGACGGCGTGGATTTCCTGCTCGGGCAGGCGGCAGGTCTTGAGTACTTCGACCACGCGGCCGGCCTGCAGCGAGTCGTGGGCCACGTAGCGGGGCAGGGCGGCGATGCCCATGTGCGAGCGTGAGGCCGCCAGCAGGGCCGAGAGGTTGTTGGAGCGCAGGCGGCCGGTGACGGGCACGGACACGGGCTCGCCGCTGGCGTTGCGCAGGCGCCAGAGGTCGTTGCCCTGCACGCTGCTGTAGATCAGCGTGGCGTGTTCCTTGAGGTCCGAGGGGCGGCGCGGCGTGCCGCGCTTGCGCAGGTAGGCGGGCGAGGCCACCAGTACCCAGGGGTTCACGCCCAGGGTGCGTGCGCCCAGGCTGGAGTCGGCCAGCTTGCCCAGGCGCAGGGCCACGTCGATGCCGTTGGCCACCAGGTCGGTGTAGCGGTCCTCGAAGCTCAGGTCGATCTGCACCTGGGGGTTGTGCGTCATGAACTCCAGCGCCAGCGGGATCAGCACGCGCCGGCCGAAGGCCACCGAGCTGCCGATGCGCAGCTGGCCCTGCACCTGGGTCTGTCGCACCTGCACCACCTTGTCCGCCTCGGCCACGTCGTTGACGATGGTCTTGCATTTCTCGTAATACAGCGCGCCCGCTTCGGTGAGGCTCACGCCGCGCGTGTTGCGGTTGAGCAGGCGCACCTTCAGGCGCGTCTCCATGGCCGCGACCTGCTTGGTCACCGTGGGCTGGGTGGTGGCGAACTCGTGCGCGACCTTGGTGAAGCTGCCGGTCTCCACCACGCGCACGAACATGTGCATGGCATCGAGTCTGTCCATGGTGCTGTCTCCTTTTTCATTGATAGTTATTCCTGCACGGAATAAATTTTATGGTCTGTGCAGGCGTTCCGCCAACAGGCCCGTCTGCCTAGAGTTGTCTCCAGTTTGAAGGAGACCTCCATGGCGAAAATGAAAGCAATCGAAGCCGCAGTCCGCGTGCTGGAAAAAGAAGGCGTCACCGTCGCATTCGGCGTTCCCGGTGCCGCCATCAACCCGCTGTACGCAGCGCTCAAGGACCATGGCGGCATCGGCCATATCCTGGCGCGCCACGTCGAAGGCGCAAGCCACATGGCCGAGGGCTACACCCGCGCCGTGGCCGGCAACATCGGCGTGTGCATCGGCACCAGCGGCCCGGCCGGCACGGACATGATCACGGGCCTGTACTCGGCCAGCGCGGATTCGATTCCGATCCTGTGCATCACGGGCCAGGCGCCGCGCTCGCGTCTGCACAAGGAAGATTTCCAGGCCGTGGACATTGCCTCCATCGCCAAGACCGTGACCAAGTGGGCCACCACGGTGCTGGAGCCGGCCCAGGTGCCGCGCGCCTTCCAGCAGGCCTTCCACCTGATGCGCTCGGGCCGCCCCGGCCCCGTGCTGATCGACCTGCCCATCGACGTGCAGCTGGCCGAGATCGAGTTCGACATCGATACCTACGAGCCCCTGCCTGTCTACAAGCCTGCCGCCACGCGCAAGCAGGTGGAAAAGGCCATCGCCATGCTCAACGAGTCCGAGCGTCCGCTGCTGGTGTCGGGCGGCGGCGTGATCAACGCCGATGCGTCCGAGCTGCTGGTGGAGTTCGCCGAGCTGCTGGACGTGCCCGTGATCCCCACGCTGATGGGCTGGGGCACCATCCCTGACGACCACCGCCTGATGGCCGGCATGTGCGGCCTGCAGACCAGCCACCGCTACGGCAATGCCACCATGCTGGCCTCCGACTTCGTGCTGGGCATCGGCAACCGCTGGGCCAACCGCCACACGGGCTCGGTCGAGGTCTACACCAAGGGCCGCAAGTTCGTGCACGTGGACATCGAGCCCACGCAGATCGGCCGCGTGTTCGCGCCCGACTACGGCATCGTCTCGGATGCCGGCGCGGCGCTGCAGCTTTTCGTGGAGGTGGCGCGCGAGTGGAAGGCGGCTGGCCGCCTGAAGGACCGCAGCGGCTGGGTGGCCGAATGCCAGGCCCGCAAGAACAATGTGGAGTACCTGCGCAAGACCAATTTCGACAACGTGCCCATGAAGCCGCAGCGCGTCTACCAGTGCATGAACCGCAGCCTGGACAAGGACACCTGCTACGTCTCCACCATCGGCCTGTCGCAGATTGCCGGCGCGCAGTTCCTGCATGTCTACAAGCCGCGCAACTGGATCAACTGCGGCCAGGCCGGCCCGCTGGGCTGGACCGTGCCGGCCGCCCTGGGCGTGCGCGTGGCCGACCCGGCCCGCAAGATCGTGGCGCTGTCGGGCGACTATGACTTCCAGTTCATGATCGAGGAGCTGGCCGTGGGCGCGCAGTTCAAGCTGCCCTACATCCATGTGCTGGTCAACAACAGCTACCTGGGCCTGATCCGCCAGGCGCAGCGCGCCTTCTCCATCGATTACTGCGTGCAGCTGGCCTTCGACAACATCAATGTCGACGACAAGGAAGAGTCCAAGGGCTACGGCGTGGACCACGTCAAGGTGGTCGAGGGCCTGGGCTGCAAGGCCATCCGCGTGCACCGTCCCGAGGACTTCGCGCCCGCCATGCAGCAGGCCGAGGCCTGGATGGCCGAGCACCGCACGCCGGTCGTCGTCGAGGTCATCCTGGAGCGCGTGACCAACATCTCCATGGGTGCCGAGATCGACAACGTGATCGAGTTCGAGGACCTGGCCGCAGCGCCTGCCGACGTGCCCAGCGCGCTTGCACTGCTGGATTGACCGGCCCGCCACGGCACATCGCACGGCATTGCACTGCACTGCTTTTTCTATCGGCGGGGCACCCTGCGTGCCCTGCCGCTCCCAACCCACCAAACGACAACCGGAGACTTCTGACATGCCCCGTTTTGCTGCCAACCTCAGCATGCTGTTCACCGAGGTGCCCTTCCTCGACCGCTTCGAGCGCGCGGCGCGCGCCGGCTTCGAGGCCGTGGAATTCCTGTTTCCCTACGCCCACACGGTCCAGGAGATCAAGGAGCGCGTGGACGCCCACGGCCTGCAGATCGTGCTGCACAACCTGCCGGCCGGAGACTGGGATGCGGGCGAGCGCGGCATTGCCTGCCACCCCGACCGCGTGGACGAGTTCCGCGCCGGCGTGGCCAAGGCCGTGACCTATGGCCATGCGCTGGGCGTGCCCCAGCTCAACTGCCTGGCCGGCAAGGCGCCTGCCGGTGCCGATGCCGCGCTGCTGCGCCGCACCTTCGTGGACAACCTGCGCTTTGCCGCATCGGCGCTGAGCGCGGCCAATCTGCGCCTGCTGATCGAGCCCATCAACCCCTTCGACATTCCCGGCTTCTACCTGAACCGCACGGACGAGGCCCTGTCCATCCTCGACGAGGTGGGCGCGCCCAACGCCTTCGTGCAGTACGACATCTACCACGCCCAGCGCACCGAGGGCGAACTGGCGGCCACGCTGCAAAAGCATCTGGCGCGCATTGGCCACGTGCAGCTGGCCGACAACCCGGGCCGCAACGAGCCGGGCACGGGCGAGATCAACTACCCCTTCCTCTTCGCGCACCTGGACCGCATCGGCTACCAGGGCTGGGTGGGCTGCGAGTACAAGCCTGCGCGCGATACCGAATCGGGCCTGGGCTGGCTCGACGCCCACACCAGCGTGCGCACGGCAGTCGCCGCCTGAGTGCCGCCGGAGTTTTTTCTCAGCTTTTCAAAAACGACAAGGAGTACACAGCATGAATGCATCCTCTCTCAAGCTCGGTTTCGTGGGCCTGGGCATCATGGGCGCGCCCATGGCAGGCCACCTTCTGGCGGCTGGCCACCAGCTCTTCGTGAACACCCTGGGCAAGATCCCGGCGCAGATCGCCGAGAGCAGCGCCACCCAGTGCACCACCGCGCGCGGCGTGGCCGAGCGTGCCGACATCATTTTCCTGATGCTGCCCGACACGCCCGATGTCGAGAAGGTGCTGTTCGGCGAGGACGGCGTGGCCGCCGGCCTCAAGGGCAGCAGCGGCAAGGTGGTGGTGGACATGAGCTCCATCTCGCCCGTGGCCACCAAGGACTTCGCTCGCCGCATCGAGGCCATCGGCGCCCAGTACCTGGATGCGCCGGTCTCCGGCGGCGAGGTGGGCGCCAAGAACGCCTCCCTGTCCATCATGGTCGGCGGCCCCGAGGACGTGTTCGCGCGCGTCAAGCCTCTGTTCGAGCGCATGGGCAAGAACATCACCCTGGTGGGCGGCAATGGCGACGGCCAGACCGCCAAGGTGGCCAACCAGATCATCGTGGCGCTGAACATCGAGGCGGTGGCAGAGGCCCTGCTGTTCGCATCGCGCGCCGGCGCCGACCCGGCCCGCGTGCGCGAGGCGCTGCTGGGCGGCTTTGCCTCGTCCAAGATCCTGGAGGTGCATGCCGAGCGCATGATCAAGCGCACGTTCGATCCGGGCTTCCGCATCTCGCTGCACCAGAAGGACCTGAACCTGGCCCTGAGCAGCGCGCGCCAGCTCGGCGTGTCCCTGCCCAACACGGCCCAGGCCCAGGAGCTGTTCAACAGCTGCGTGGCCCACGGCGGCGCGAACTGGGACCACTCGGGCATGGTGCGTGCGCTGGAGATCCAGGCCAACTTCGAGGTCGGCCAGAAGGTCCCGGCCTGATGCCGCGCAACTGACAACGCGATTGGTGGGAGGGCGGCCTTGCGCCGCCCTGTTGTGAAAAGCCGCGCTCGGCAACGGGCGCGGCTTTTTCTTGCTTCAATAGCCCAGCGTCTGACCGTCGGGGTTGCGCGGGTCGGAGGCGCCGTAGAGCATGCCGTCGCGCAGCTGGATGGTCTGCGTGCGGCCCATGGATGCCTTCACGGCAACGTTGTGGCCGCGCGACTTGAGCAGGGCCACGGTGTCGGGGCTGATGCCCTTTTCCACGCGCAGCTCGTCGGGCGTCCACTGGTGGTGAAAGCGCGGCGTGGCGGCGGCCTCGGCCGGGTTCATGCCGAAGTCGATGGTATTGACCACGGTCTGCAGCACGGTGGTGATGATGCGCGCGCCGCCGGGGCTGCCGGTGACCAGCACGGGCTTGCCGTCCTTGAGCACCATGGTGGGCGTCATGGACGACAGCGGGCGTTTGCCTGCGGCCACCGCATTGGCATCGCCGCCGACCAGGCCGTAGGCGTTGGCCACGCCGGGCTTGGCAGAGAAGTCGTCCATCTCGTTGTTGAGCAGGATGCCCGTGCCCTTGGCCACGATGCCGCTGCCGAAGTTGGTGTTCAGCGTATAGGTCACGGCCACGGCGTTGCCCATCCTGTCCACCACGGAGTAGTGCGTGGTCTGGTCGCTCTCGTAGGGCTGGGGCTTGCCGGGCTTGATGTCCTTGCCGGCGCGCGCCTGGTAGGGGTCGATGCCGGCGGCCAGCGCCTCGGCGTAGCGCTTGGACGTCAGGCCCTTGAGCGGCACGGTCACGAAGTCCGGGTCGCCCAGGTATTCGGCCCGGTCGGCATAGGCCAGCTTCATGCCTTCGGCCATGTAGTGGATGCTCTGTGCGCTGTTGGCGCCCCACTGGTTCATGGGCCAGCGTTCCATCATGTTGAGGATCTGGATCAGGTGGGCGCCGCCGGAGGACGGGGGCGGCATGGTAACGATCTCATATCCGCGATAGGTGCCGCGCACGGGCTCGCGTTCGACCACCTTGTAGTTCTTGAGATCCTGCAGCGACAGGGCGCCCGCATGCGGCGCCATCTCGGCCGCGAGCTTGCGGGCAATGGCGCCTTCGTAGAACACCTTGGAGCCCTGCTGCCCGATCAGGCGCAGCGACTGAGCCAGGTCCTTTTGCACCAGTCGGTCGCCGCGCTTGAGGGGTTCGCCGTTGCGCCAGAAGATGGCCTGGGTGGCGGGCCACTGGCCCATGTTCTTCTTTTCCTGCTCCAGGATCTTGGCCAGGGTCTCGCTGACCGTAAAGCCCTTGTCGGCCAGCTTCACGGATGGCGCAATCACCGTGGACAGCGGCAGAGAGCCCCATTTCTTCAATGCATGCTCCATGCCGGCCACGGTGCCGGGCACGCCCACTGCGTAGTGGGTGTACAGCGACTTGCCGTCGATGACCTTGCCGTCCGCGCCCACGTACATGTCCCGCGTGGCCTTGGAGGGTGCGACCTCGCGGAAGTCCAGCGCAATGTTCTTGCCGCTCTTGGCGTCGTGCACGATCATGAAACCGCCGCCGCCGATGTTGCCGGCATTGGGCAGGGCCACCGCCAGCGCAAAGCCCATGGCCACGGCGGCATCCACCGCATTGCCGCCCGACTTCAGGATCTGCAGGCCGATGCGCGAGGCCAGCTCCTGCTCGCTGGACACCATGCCGTTCCTGGCCACGACGGGATGGAATACATCCATGTCGAAGTCATAGGCTGCACTGGCCGCCTGGGCTGCATTGCTTTGCGTGATGGGCGCTGCCGCCGGTGCAGGTGCTGCGGCCACCGGCGCTGGCGGCGCCGAGGCCGCGGGCGGCTGTGTGCTGCTGCAGGCGGCCAGGCTGGCAATGGCCAGCGCCAGGCTGGTTGCCAGCAAGGGGGAGCGAAATGGCATCGGTATCTCCTTGGCAGATGAAACAGTGGAACCGTTGAAATGAGCGAAAGTCCTTTGCCGCCCGGTATGCGATGGCCGCAGGGCCTGCAGCCGGGGCGGCGGCGGACCACAGTGTAGAAGCATGGCGTTGCAGGCCTGCCCACGGGCCGCTGCCGGCGTCGAAAGTGCGGGTATCTGCCTAGGCTCGAGCTGCATGGCCCACTTCAAGGGCGTACAAAAACTGTATACACTTTGCGAATGCACGAGGGGGCCGCGAGTGCTGTCGCGCGCCGCGCTTCGTGCATCGACCAACCAATGACAACCGGGCGGGCCAGCTCCCGCCGCACAGGAGATTTCCATGGGCCTGAGCACCCACGTCCTCGACACCATGAACGGCTGCCCCGCAGCCGGCATGGCTGTCGCGCTGTATTCCACCGATGGCGACCAGGCCACGCTGATCAAGAGCCTGGTGCTCAACCACGACGGCCGCACCGATGCGCCGCTGTTCGACAACAACAGCCTCAGGACCGGCACCTACCGGCTGACCTTCGACGTGGCGGCCTACTTCAAGGCCCGTGGCGTGCAACTGCCCGAGCCCAACTTCCTCAACAAGGTGAGCCTGGACTTCGGCGTGGCCCATGCCGACCAGCATTACCATGTGCCCCTGCTGGTCAGCCCCTGGAGCTATTCGACGTACCGGGGCTCCTGAGCCCTGGACTGCAGGCGCAGGCTGTCGGGGGATGGCCTGGAGTGAAACCTGAAATGACGAACGGCCCGCATTGCGGGCCGTTGCTTTTGCATCTCCAGCAAGCGTGCGGGCTACTTGCCCTTGGAATGCCCCATGGCCACGACCAGGGCCGAGATGAAGAAGAAGGCCTGCAGCTCCAGCGCCCAGCCTCCCGAGCTGTGCAGCTGCATCACCTGGCCCGTGTGCACCAGCGCGAAGGCCACGATCATGTTGACCGCAATCACCAGCGCCGCGGGCACCACCCACAGGCCCACCAGCAGCAGCAGCGGCGCCACCACCTCACCCAGATACACCGCATAGGCCAGCCAGCCCGGCGCGCCCGCGGACTCCACCATGCGCTCGATGCTGCCTATGCCGTAGCGGATCTTGGCCCAGCCATGAAAAAGCAGCAGGACCGCAAGCGTGACGCGCAACAGCACCATGGCTGCCTGGGGATGGTGAAAGTGGCTCCAGAACTTCATGAACTCCCTCGATGTGGATGGGCCCGGTGGGCCGGGTGTTGCTGTGGGTGCATTCTGGCATCAGCGGGCTTTCGGTGTCGGCTGTGGCGGCCCGGAACGGGATTTTCAGACATTTCCTGCGGGCTTGTAGTCCTATGGCGCAACTTGTGACATGTCTCATCACAAGTACCGCAAAGCGGCCTAGCATCGTCCCCAGCCTGTCTCCGAAGCGGTTTGCGAGCACTGGTAGGGGTGCCCGGGACCGGGAGGCAAGGTGATCAATCCAATGAACCGATGGGGTCTCCCCAAAACGTCCAATCAAGAAAGGCAGGTTTTCCCATGCGTCAGTTTTCTTTGCGTACCGTCGTGATGGCCACTGCACTGGCGGCCGGCAGCGTGGCCATGGTCGGCTGCACCACCACCAAGCCGGAAACCCAGTCCGCGCCGCGTGCTGATTCCACCACCGTCAATGCGCGCGCCAACGCTGCGCTGGAGCGGCTGTACCAGACGGCGCCGGGCTCCAAGGAAATGGTGGCCCGCTCCAAGGGCGTGCTGATCTTCCCCTCGGTGATCGGCGGCAGTTTCGTCATCGGTGTGGAGCATGGCCGCGGCGTGCTGCGCGTCGGCGGCCAGAACAAGGGCTTCTACAGCACCACGGGCGCCTCGGTGGGCTGGCAGGCAGGCGGCCAGTCCAAGGCTGTGATCTATGTGTTCAACACCCAGGAAGCGCTGGACAAGTTCCTGGCCAGCGACGGCTGGTCCGTGGGCGCGGATGCCACGGTGGCCGCAGGCAAGGTGGGCGCCAATGGCAGCGTGGACACCACGACAGCCCAGGGCCCCGTCACCAGCTACGTGCTGACCAACGCGGGCCTGGAAGCCGGCGTGTCGCTGCAGGGCTCGAAGATCACCAAGGTGGTCGAATGATCCCGGCCCTGAGGGGCCTTTGAACGAAACCGGCCTGCGGGCCGGTTTTCTTTTTTGCGGGCGGATCAGGCGCCGCCGGTTGCGCCGTCTTCACTGGCGGATTGCGGCGCAGCGGGCGCGAGCACGGCCTGCTCTATGCGTTCCAGGCGCTTTTCGATGCGCTCCACGGCTTCGGCGCTCATCTTGATGTCGTAGATGCTCACGGGCTCTTCGCATTCCAGCGAAGGGTCCGTCGAGGCCGACAGGCGGCCCAGCAGGGGGGCCTCGAACGTGGTCTGCAGCCGGGCCACGACTTCGGCGTTCATGGAACGGCCGGTGCGCTTGGCTGCCTCCTCGACGAGGTCCTTGAGTTCCTGCGGCAGGCGCAGCTTGTACTGAGGATCGGTCTGTTTCATCGCCGGCAATCATGGACCGGAAAGGTATTGACTGCAAGGGACCTGATAGGTATTGTTGCTTCGGGACCAGCACGGTCCCGCGCAAGGGATGCCATGAAGACAGTGAAGCAATCGGGCCACAGCCATCAGGAACCCTCACCGCAGCACCAGGAGGTGCTGGCGGTGGATGCGTTGTGCCATATGGGAGCGGCCCTGGGCGTGCTGGAGCTGCATGCCGAACGCGCCGGCTCGGCCATGGTGTGTGCCGCGCGTGATTTGCTGCGTGGCTACCACGCCAGCGCTGACCAGGCGGTGGCCGGCCTGCAGGCCGGCGGCCGCTCGGCAGGCGTGCTGCCGCAGCTGTCGCAGGACCTGGGCTATGCCATCGAGGTCATCGATCGCGTGAACGATGACGCACCGGACGATCTGGTGCTCTATGCCGTGACCTGCCTGCTCAGAAGCGCCCGAAGCTTCGCCGACGGCCAGCCGTGCGCAGCGGCCTGAGGCTCAGAGCTGGCCCTCGGTCAGCGTGTCGAGCTGGAAGCGGCCGGACTTGTCCCAGAGCCAGGTATCGGTATAGGTGATGCGGGCGGCGCCGGCAGGAGCGGGGAAGGGCGCGGCGGCGCGCACCAGGCGCTCGATCTCGCTCACCACCTCGGGGGCATGGCCGGGCGCGCGCATCCAGTGCAGGCGCTGGACCTGGCCGTTGCGGTCGATCTGGACCTGGAGCACGCCGATCGCGTAGAGCATGGGCGGCAACTGGCCCTTGTAGATGCGATCGGCATTGCGCGCGTACAGATGGTTGGCGGCCACCTTGCGGTACTGCAGCTGTGCGCTGGAACTGACGTCGTCGGGGCGCGGGCCGGGGCCGGGCGGGGACTTGCAGGCCGTGACCAGGGAGGCAATGGCGGCCATCAGGCCGGCCCACAGCCAGGGGCGGCCGGAACGTGGCTTTTGCACGGAACTGTGCTGCGTGGAATCAGGGGAATCGGGCATGATTGCGAGCGTATCCTGAAACACTGCGGCACCGGCAGTCGGAGCGCAAAACTCAAGTGCCGCAGCGGACAATCCCGCAACAAATTCCAACGAAGCCCGCAGGCGCCACGACGGGCTGTCAGGTGCGCCCATGTGGAGTGACACGTTCAACAAAGTCGAGCAGGGCCTTGCGCAGGGGCCGCTGTGCTGGGTCGAAGTGATGGACTCGCGAGGCTCCGTGCCGCGCGAGCGCGGCGCCTGGATGGCGGTTTTCGCCGACCGCGTGGCCGGCACCATCGGCGGTGGGCACCTGGAGTTCGATGCCATCGACAGGGCCCGCAGCCTGCTGCGCGGCTGGGCAACGCCTGGCGAGCAGGGTAGCCAGGGCGGCCAGGTCGCCACCGAGCACCAGCACCGCTATCCGCTGGGCCCCAGCCTGGGCCAGTGCTGCGGGGGCGTGGTGATGCTGAGGTTCGTGCTGGTGCCCCAGGGCCGCATGGACATGCTGCGCGAGCGCCTGCAGCCGCCGCGCGACTGCGTGGCCCTGTTCGGCGCAGGCCACGTCGGCCATGCGCTGGTGCGCCTGCTGTGCAATCTCCCCTACCGCGTGATGTGGGTGGACAGCCGCGATTCGGTCTTCCCCGAGGAGGAGCACGAGCTCGTGCAGTGCGAGTATTCAGACCCCGTGCAATCGGCCGTGGCCGATCTGCCTGCAGGCTCCCAGGTGCTGATCATGAGCTTCAGTCATGCCGAGGACCTGGAGGTGGTCGCCCAATGCCTGGGCCGCCAGCGCCAGCACGGCGATCTGCCCTATGTGGGCCTGATCGGCAGCGCCACCAAATGGGCCACCTTCCGGCGCAGGCTGCGCGAGCGCGGCTTCAGCGATGCCGAGCTGGACCATGTGACCTGCCCCATCGGCGTGCCCGGCATCAAGGGCAAGGAGCCCGAGGTGATCGCGGTGGCCGTGGCGGCGCAGCTTCTGCAGCGGCGCAGCGCGGTGTCCGCGCGGAATCAGGGAAATCTCTAGTGAATTGATGCTGCGCAAGCCGATGGGCTGGCGAAAAATTGCATACACTTTGTGTCTACGAAATGGTCGCAGCGGTGCACCGGCGGTATATCTACCGGGTGCGCGGCCTTTTTCTTCTGCTCAGAGCGCCCGCAGTGGTGAGCAGGTTGAACACCGGCGGCCCCCACGCTGCCAAGGTTGAGAGCTATGGAAAGCTACATTCTCGACTGGGCCAACCTGCTGTTGCGGTGGCTCCACGTCATTACGGCCATCGCCTGGGTCGGTTCCTCCTTCTATTTCGTCTTCCTCGACAGCAGCCTGACGCCGCCCGTCGATGACGATCTCAAGAAGCAGGGCGTCAGCGGCGAACTCTGGGCCGTGCACGGCGGTGGGTTCTACCACCCCGTCAAGTTCAATGTCTCCCCGCCCAAGCTGCCGGACCACCTGCACTGGTTCTACTGGGAAAGCTACACCACCTGGCTCAGCGGCTTTGCGCTGCTGACGGTGTCGTACCTGTGGAACGCCAAGATCTACCTCGTCAATCCGGCCGATCCCAATGCCATGGGCTCGGCTGCGGCCATTGCCTCGGCCCTGGCCTTCCTGGTCGTGTTCTGGCTGCTGTACGACGGCATCTGCCGCGTCTTCGGCCAGAAGAAGAACGGCGACGCCACGGTGGGCGCCATGGTGCTGGTGCTGGTGTGCATCGCGGCCTTCCTGGCCTGCCATATCTTCCCGGGCCAGGCCGCCTTCCTGCTGATGGGCGCCATGCTGGCGACCTCGATGAGCGCCAACGTGTTCTTCTGGATCATCCCCGGCCAGCGCACGGTGGTGAAGGCCCTGAAGGAAGGCCAGCCCGTGGACCCCATCCACGGCAAGCGCGGCAAGCAGCGCAGCGTGCACAACACGTACTTCACGCTGCCGGTGCTGTTCGCCATGCTGTCCAACCACTACGGCTGGCTGTACAGACGCGG
>NZ_JTKZ01000697.1:0-14457 GCF_000799035.1 Delftia sp. ZNC0008 | reverse complement strand
CCCGCCCCGCCCGGGGGCGGACACACCGGCCAAGGCCCGACCAGCTCCTGCTGGCCGGGCCTTTTTTCCGGGCGCCTCGCAGGCGGATCACGCCCCTGCCATGGCCAAGCCCTTCAAATCTGCCATGATCGACCGCTGCAAGCCCTTGTTTTGAAAGCCCTCGCCAGTCTGCCGCCCTCCCGCAGCCCCGCGCGACAGGCGCTTGGCCCGGCACGGTGCCCCAGCATGAGAAAATCGGCGATTCAGCCAAGAACACATTCATCAGAAGACGGAACACATCATGGAAGCAGAACGCATCAACCTCATCGGCAACACCCTCGAAGATCTGTCGCAGCGGACGGCAGATCTACGGAGGTATCTTTGACTACGATGCAAAGTACGAACGACTGCGCACGGTAAATGCCTCGCTGGAAGATCCCAGCGTCTGGAACGACCCCAAGAAGGCCCAGGAACTGGGCAAGGAAAAGAAGCTGCTCGACGGCGTCGTGCTGACGCTGCAAAAGCTCACCACCGAGCTGGCCGACAACGCCGAGCTGTTCGAGATGAGCAAGGAAGAAGGCGATGAGACCGGCCTGCTCACCATCGAGGGCGAGACCGCCAAGCTGCAGCCCCTGATCGAGGAACTGGAGTTCCGCCGCATGTTCGGCAAGGAAGCCGATCCGCTGAACTGCTTCGTGGACATCCAGGCCGGCGCCGGCGGCACCGAAGCCTGCGACTGGGCCGGCATGCTGCTGCGCCAGTACCTGAAGTACGCCGAACGCAAGGGCTTCAAGGCCACGGTCGAGGAAGAGACGCCGGGCGACATCGCCGGCATCAAGAGCGCGACCATCCACATCGAGGGCGAGTACGCCTACGGCCTGCTGCGCACCGAAACCGGCGTGCACCGCCTGGTGCGCAAGTCGCCCTTCGACAGCTCGGGCGGCCGCCACACCAGCTTTGCCTCGCTGTTCGTCTATCCCGAGATCGACGACTCGATCCAGATCGAGATCAACCCCTCGGACGTGCGCACCGACACCTACCGCGCATCGGGCGCCGGCGGCCAGCACATCAACAAGACCGACTCGGCCGTGCGCCTGACGCACATCCCGACCGGCATCGTCGTGCAATGCCAGGATGGCCGCAGCCAGCACAGCAACCGTGACGTCGCATGGCAGCGCCTGCGCTCCAAGCTCTACGAGCACGAGATGCAAAAGCGCATGGTGGAGCAGCAAAAGCTGGAGGACACCAAGACCGATGTGGGCTGGGGCCACCAGATCCGCTCGTACGTGCTGGACAACAGCCGCATCAAGGATTTGCGCACCAACGTCGAAATCTCGGCCACCCAGAAGGTGCTGGACGGCGACCTCGACGCTTTCATCGAAGCCTCGCTCAAGCAAGGCCTCTGAGTTTCAAGCCCCTGGGCGGCACCGGCCGCACAGGGGCTTGGACTCTGTCCCCTGATATTGGCATAGGAAGGAATCTGTATGCTGCAACTGCGTGACGGGCAGGCCCCTGCCACCGCCATCCACCGCGCCGACTACCAGGCTCCTGCCTGGTGGATCGACACCGTGGACCTGACCTTCGATCTCGATCCGGCCAAGACCCGCGTGCTCAACAAGATGCGCGTGCGCCGCAACACCGAGGTGCCGGCGCAGCCGCTGCGCCTGGACGGCGATGAACTGAACCTTGCGCGCGTGCTGGTCAACGGCGGCGGCACCTCGTTCAAGATGGACGGCGACCAGCTCGTGCTGGAGAACCTGCCCGAGGGCGGCGACCCCGTCGATCTGGAAATCTTCACCACCTGCGCGCCCGCCAAGAACACCAAGCTCATGGGCCTGTATGTGAGCCAGGGCACGTTCTTCACCCAGTGCGAGGCCGAGGGTTTCCGCCGCATCACCTATTTCCTGGACCGTCCCGACGTGATGGCCATGTATACCGTGACGCTGCGCGCCGACAAGACCGCGTACCCGGTGCTGCTGTCCAACGGCAACCTGGTCGAGCAAGGCGCGCTGGAAGACGGCCGCCACTTCGCCAAGTGGGCCGATCCGCACCGCAAGCCCAGCTACCTGTTCGCCCTGGTGGCCGGCAACCTGGTTGCGCGCGAGCAAAAGATCAAGAGCCGCGCAGGCCGCGACCACCTGCTGCAGGTCTTCGTGCGCCCCGGCGACCTGGAGAAGACCGAGCACGCCATGAACTCCCTCATGGCCAGCGTGGCCTGGGACGAGGCCCGCTTCGGCCTGTCCCTGGACCTGGACCGCTTCATGATCGTCGCAACCAGCGACTTCAACATGGGCGCAATGGAGAACAAGGGCCTGAACGTCTTCAATACCAAGTACGTCCTGGCCAGCCAGTCCACGGCCACCGACACCGACTACGCCAACATCGAGTCCGTCGTCGGCCACGAGTACTTCCACAACTGGACCGGCAACCGCGTCACCTGCCGCGACTGGTTCCAGCTGTCGCTCAAGGAAGGCCTGACCGTCTTCCGCGACCAGGAATTCAGCATGGACATGGCGGGCAGCCCCTCGGCGCGCGCCGTCAAGCGCATCGAGGACGTGCGCGTGCTGCGCACTGCCCAGTTCCCCGAGGATGCAGGCCCCATGGCCCACCCGGTGCGGCCCGACAGCTACATCGAGATCAACAACTTCTACACCGTCACCATCTACGAAAAAGGTGCCGAGGTCGTGCGCATGCAGCACAACCTGGTGGGCCGCGAAGGCTTTGCCTTGGGGCTGAAGCTGTATTTCGAGCGCCATGACGGCCACGCAGTGACCTGCGACGACTTCGCCCAGGCCATGGCCGACGCCAACCCCGACAGCGAACTGGCCCGGCGCCTGGACCAGTTCAAGCGCTGGTACAGCCAGGCCGGCACGCCCCAGCTGCGCGCCGAAGGCAGCTACGACGCCGCCGCCCGCACCTACACGCTGACCCTGAGCCAAAGCTGCGCGCCCACGCCCGGCCAGGCCGAGAAGCTGCCCTTCGTCATCCCCGTGCAGATGGGCCTGCTGGGCCAGGACGGCCGCGCGCTGACCCTGCGCCTGCAGGGCGAAGATGCGCAGGCAGCCGGCGACAGCCGCCTGTTGGTGCTGTCCGAACCCAGCCACAGCTTCGTCTTCACCGACGTGGACCAGGAGCCCGTGCCCTCGCTGCTGCGCGGCTTCAGCGCCCCCGTGGTGCTGCAGCACAGCGACAGCGATGCCGCCTTGCTGACCCTGCTGGCCCATGACAGCGATGCCTTCAACCGCTGGGAAGCCGGCCAGCGCCTGGGCCTGCGCATCGCGCTGCAGGCCATTGGCGACACCTCCATCACGGCAGACGCCAGCGGCCAGATCGCCGCTGCCCTGCTGCCGGCCTCCTTCGTCGAGGCCATGCGCGGCGTGCTGCGCCATCCGCAGCTGGATGCGGCCTTCAAGGAACTGATGCTGACCCTGCCCGGCGAAAGCTACATTGCCGAGCAGCTGGCCGTGGTCGATCCGCAGCGCGTGCACGCCGTGCGCGAAGCCATGCGCCAGCAACTGGCCACCGAACTGCAGGCCGACTGGCAGCAGGCATGGCAGGAGCACAGCGACACCGGCGCCTACCGCCCCGACCCCGTCAGCTCCGGCCGCCGCGCCCTGTCCGGCATGGCACTGTCCATGCTGTGCCTGGCCGCGCGCGCCTCGGGCGACACGGTCTGGCCCGGCAAGGCGCTGCAGCGCTTCAAGGACGCAGGCAACATGACCGACCGCATGAGCGCCCTGACGGCACTGGTGCAAAGCGGCCACCCGCTGGCCGCCCAGGCCCTGGCACGCTTTCACAAGCTGTTCCAGCACGATGCGCTGGTGCTGGACAAGTGGTTCGCGCTGCAGGGCGGCGCCTGCGACCGTGGCGGCAACGTGCTGCCGGCCGTCAAGCAGCTGATGAAACACCCCGACTTCCAGATCAAGAACCCCAACCGCGCGCGCAGCCTGATCTTCAGCTACTGCAGCGCCAATCCCGGCGCCTTCCACCGCGCCGACGCGGCGGGCTACGTGTTCTGGAGCGAGCGCGTCATCGAGCTGGACGCCATCAACCCCCAGGTCGCCGCCCGCCTGGCGCGTGCCCTGGACCGCTGGAGCAAGCTGGCCGAGCCCTACCGCACCGCTGCACGTGAAGCCATCGCCCGCGTGGCGGCCCGCGCCGAACTCAGCAACGACGTGCGTGAAGTCGTCACCCGCGCCCTCGCGGATTGACGAGCCACCCCCTGAGTCGCTTCGCGCCTTCCCCCTTGAATGGGGACGACACCCTCGGTGCGAGGCGGCTCTTCCTCGGTGTCCCTGGCTTGAGCAGCGCCGGTTTTATGCTGCAAGCCAGGAATCACTGAAATGCTGTTCATCAGCAGATGCATACGCCATGCCGCATCTGCTCCCGGATTTTTAGGAGTTGAACCCATGAAGAAAAACGTCAGCCTGACCCGCTACCTGGTCGAGCAGCAACGCGTGGACGGCCTCATCCCCGGCCAGCTGCGCCTGCTGCTGGAAGTCGTGGCCCGCGCCTGCAAGCGCATCAGCCAATCCGTCAACAAGGGCGCCATCGGCGACGTGCTGGGCACGGCCGGCAGCGAGAACGTGCAGGGCGAAGTCCAGAAGAAGCTGGACATCATCGCCAACGAGGTGCTGATCGAGGCCAACGAATGGGGCGGCCACCTGGCGGCCATGGCCTCCGAGGAAATGGAAGGCATCTACCTGGTGCCCAACCGCTACCCGCACGGCGAGTACCTGCTGATGTTCGATCCGCTGGACGGCTCGTCCAACATCGACGTCAACGTCTCCATCGGCACCATCTTCAGCGTGCTCAAGAAGCCCGAAGGCCACCCCGGCGTGACCGAGCAGGACTTCATGCAGCCCGGCACCCAGCAGGTAGCGGCCGGCTACTGCATCTACGGCCCGCAGACCACCCTGGTGCTGACCGTGGGCGACGGCGTCTCCATGTTCACGCTGGACCGCGAGCAAGGCTCCTTCGTGCTGGTGCAGGAAAACATCCGCATCCCCGAGGACACCAAGGAATTCGCCATCAACATGTCCAACATGCGCCACTGGGACACCCCCGTCAAGCGCTACGTGGACGAATGCCTGGCCGGCGTGGAAGGCCCGCGCGGCAAGGACTTCAACATGCGCTGGATCGCCTCCATGGTGGCCGACGTGCACCGCATCATGACCCGCGGCGGCATCTTCATGTACCCCTGGGACCGCCGCGAGCCCAACAAGCCCGGCAAGCTGCGCCTGATGTATGAAGCCAACCCCATGGCCTGGCTGGTCGAACAGGCCGGCGGCGCCGCCACCAACGGCAAGCAGCGCATCCTCGACATCCAGCCCACGCAGCTGCACGAACGTGTGAGCGTCATCCTCGGCTCGAAGAACGAAGTCGAAAAAGTGACGCAATACCATTCCGAGGCATAAATTTGCCGTTATAATTTTTGTCTGTCGCCGGTGTAGCTCAGTTGGTAGAGCAGCTCATTCGTAATGAGAAGGTCGAGGGTTCGATTCCTTTCTCCGGCACCAAACAAGAAGCCCCAGATTCGCAAGAGTCTGGGGCTTTTTTCATGCTGCCGCGGGCATCCCCCCTGCCTCCTGCGGGCAGGGGCGCTGCCAGCCCTCTGTCCCGCAACGACTCCCAGGCATAGCCTGGCCCTGCCAGGGCCGCGGATCGCAGCCAGGACCAGCCATTCGCTGCCTGCGCCGCTGTAGCCCGCTCGGGCGACATACACGCAGCGGCCCTGCTTCCAACATCCATCACACGTGACCTGCCGGGGCCGGACGGAAAAAGGGCTGCCGGCCCATGCACGCGCAGGAGCGCTCGGCGGCCGATATGGACTTGATGCCGGCAACGGAGCGTCCCATACGAATACCCATTTCCAGTGATATACCACTTTCCGTGCGTCTACTATGATCGCGGCTTCCTCTCATCTCAGCGATATTCATGGGAGCGAGTGGTATTAATGAAAATGAAAAATCATTTCGACCAAAATCTCACCTGCTTGCATGGTCGATAAACGTTTTCAAAAAAACTATTGAAAATGCCTTCTTGAAATAAATAGATAGCCAACAACCATCGCCGTTGGTTATTGACATCCCACCCAATCCCCTGACAGGACGCTCCGGCACGTTTTCCCCGGGGAGACGGGTGCGCCTGCACTGCGGAGAAGCGAATGTTGTCGTCAGTAATTTTTCTTGAAATTTCTTAACAATTCGTAGATATTCGCCCTGTCCGATTGACCCGTCTTTCGTTTTCCCGCTTTCCCACCCAAGCCATGCCATTTTCCGGCCATACCCCACCGCCCGACGTACATGCACAACCGTTTTGCATTACCAGGCAAGACAGGGAAAATCTGCATGGCCACAGGGCATGCGCCATATGGCTCACTGGTCTTTCCGGATCTGGCAAATCGACAATCGCGAATGCGCTGCAGGCCCGGCTGCATGCCGCCGGCAGACGCACCTATGTGCTTGATGGCGACAACATCCGCCAGGGCCTGAACCGCGACCTGGGTTTCTCCAACGAAGACCGTGCAGAGAACATCCGCAGGGTTTCAGAGGTCGCACGGCTGTTCGTGGATGCGGGAACCATCGTGATCGCCGCCTTCATCTCCCCTTTCCGGGCCGAGCGCGATGCTGCGCGGGCCTTGTTCGACAAGGGCGACTTCTTCGAGATCTTCGTGGATGTTCCCCTGTCCGTCGCCGAGCAGCGCGACCCCAAGGGCCTGTACATGAAAGCCCGCCGCGGCGAGCTGCGCCAGTTCACCGGCATCGACTCTCCTTACGAGGTGCCCTCTGCTCCGGACCTGGCCTTGGCCACGCACCAGCTCAGCATCGCTGCCTGCGTCTCGCGCATACAGACGCTGCTGCAGATGGAGCAGGCGGCCGAACCAGGCCCGGCAGCATGTGGCGTGGTGCCGCTGGTGGACTCACCCCTGCCGCTGGCCAAGGCACTGCAATGAATGCCAGGGCCATCCCGTCTTGTACAACTGTCGGCGCATGCGCCGGCGCGCCCTTGTTTGCCCGGCTGGAGGCCGAGGTACGGCTGCAGGGACTGCGGGACGAGGTCGATGAGCTGCTGTCCTCACACTGGTGTGACCATGTGAACCACCGCGGCTACGAAGGTGCATGGCGCGTGGTGCCGCTGCGCTGCCAGCGCCAGCATGTGGCGGCCCACCCCCTTCTTCAGAGCTTCTCCATCGAGGCGCCTGACGAAGAATGGGACGATCTGCCTTCGCTGCAGCACAGCCCGGCGATGCGTGAGGTGCTGGACCAGTTGCAATGCCCGCTGCGCTCCGTGCGCCTGATGCAGCTGAAGGCCTGCTCATCCATCAAGCCGCATCGCGACCATGGCTTGAGCCTGGAGCATGGCCAGGCGCGACTGCACGTGCCCGTCTACACACACCCCGATGTGCGATTCATCGTGGAAGGCCTGGAAATCCCCATGGCCCCAGGAGAGCTCTGGTACTTCAATGCCGACGCCACGCATGAAGTGCTGAACCAGAGCACGCAGGACCGCACCCATCTGGTCATCGACTGCATTGCCAACGCCTGGCTGGCCGACCGCATCGGCAAGGGACAGGCCTATGCATGAGCTGCAGGTCGCTTTTGCCGCACTGATCGCAAGCCCGTCGCAGCAGGCCTTGTTTGAGCGGGCTGGAAGTGTGGAATCGGTGCTCGCCCAGTTGCGGCTGCTGTGGCGTCTTCACGGCTGGGGCGATGCCCGGCTCATCCAGACTCTGGAGCAGTTGAGCAAGGAGGCTGCCGTGCCAGCCACCGCGCTGCTGGCGGGTGGCTGGCTTCCACACAGGTATGAGGCACGCACGCGCAGCATCCAGTGGTGCCTGCCGGACGGCCCTGCCACCGAGCCGTTCCATGACGAGTACATCAGCCGCTGCCTGCAGCGCAGGCTGCTGAATCAGTTCATCCGGCCACGCACGCCGCTGGCCGAGCTGTGCGCAGCCAGCGCTCCCAGGCGCTGGGGCCATCGCCCTGCCGGCTTCATCTTCCACCTCTCGCGCTGCGGCTCCACCCTGGTCTCGGGCAGCCTTTCCGAGCTGGACAGCACGCTGGTTCTGTCGGAGCCGCCGGTGTTCACCGAGTTGCTGCTGGACACCTCGCTGGACCGTGCGCAAAAGCGCGAGGGCATTGCCGGTCTGGTGTCGGCAATCACCGTCGCCGTGCCTGGGCGCCATGACCTTGTGGTCAAGTGGAATGCCTGGGACATCTTCCAGTGGGAGCTACTGCAGGACCTCTACCCCGAGGTGCCCAGCCTGATGCTGGTGCGCGATCCTGTGGAGATCCTGGCCTCGCACCACAGGCAGGCCGGCCGGCACATGTCAGGCGACCCGTCGCTGGCTGGCGCCAGTCCGGTGTTCTGTTGCGGCAGGAGCAGCCAACCCTTTGTCTCCATGCTCGACCATCGCATGCGCGTGCTGCAGGCACTGATGGAGCAGATGCGGGGCCTGCACGAAAGCCAGGGCGTTCCTGTGCTGCACTACAGCCAGCTGGGTGCCGGGGCCATGGAGCAGATAGCCCGGCGCTTCGGCCTTCATGCGAGCGAGGCCGCACGCCAGCGCATCGCCGTGCGCCTCAGCCAGCATGCCAAGGCGCTGGACCAACGCTTCTCGCCTGATGGGCAGGACAAGGCAGCCGTCTTTGGCGCAGGCGATCGCCAGGATATCGAAGCGCGCCTGGGCCCGCTGCACGCACAGCTGCTGCAGTGCGCACAACCCCTGATGGATGCGGAGGCCCTGCATGCTGCTTGAAGCGCTGCGCCCCCCCGGCCTGTTCACCCGTCCCGCTGAACCCGAAGACCGCGACTTCCAGCGCGCACTGTTTCTCTCCGCGCGCCCGCACCTGCAATCCCTGCCACTGCCCGGGGCCGCCCTCGCCCAGCTGCTGGATCAGCAGTACGACTTCCAGCAGGCCGACTACCAGCGCCGCTTTGCCGGCGCACCCCGCCTCATCGTGCAGGAAAGGGGCGTGCCCATAGGCGCACTGACGGTGCATGACAACGGAGCGGACCTGCACATCGTGGACATCGTGATCACGCCTGCCGTACGGGGACAAGGATACGGCGCGGCCCTGCTGCGCTGGGTGCAAGGCAGTGCCGCCGTGCTGGGCCGCCGGGTCACGCTGAGCGTCGATGCAGCCAACCACGGCGCGCAAAGGCTGTACGCCCGGCTGGGCTTCGCGTCATCGGGCATCGATGCCGTTCAACTGGGCATGGCCTGGCATCCGCCTGCCGCCTGAACACCTTCATACCCCTCCTGCACCCCCACAAAGCGATAACAGAAAGGCAACGCTTCCATGGAAAACTTCATTGGAGAAATCCGCTTGTATCCCTATGGCTGGCCTCCCAAGGGATGGGCGATGTGCGCCGGACAGATTCTGGCCATCAACCAGAACCAGGCACTGTTCTCGCTGCTGGGTACGCAATTCGGCGGAAACGGCAGCACTACCTTCGCGCTTCCCGATCTTCGTGGCCGGGTCGCACGGCACACGGGCGGCGGCTTGCAGCAAGGCTTGCCGGGTGGCGTGGAAAGCGTCACCTTGGTCGCCAACAATCTTCCCCAGCACACCCACTTCGTCATGGCAAGCACGGACAGCGGGGATGCGCCCGCGTTCAGCAACAACAGCATGGCCACGGCCACGCTCGTGGCCACCAGCGCCCCCACCAATTTCTATGCACCAGGCACCGCTGGCAAGCAGCCGATCGCGCCGGCCAGCGTCTCCAACACCGGCGGCAATCAGCCGCACGAGAACTGCCAACCCTCGCTGGTGCTGACACCGTGCATCGCGCTGACCGGCATCTACCCTTCGCGCAACTGACACGCGCCCACAGGAATACGCAATGGACTATTACCTTGGAGAGATCCGCCTGTTCGCAGGCAGTTTTGCACCCGCAGGCTGGCACCTGTGCGATGGCGCGACGCTCAACATCTCTGAATACGACGCCCTGTACTCGCTGCTGGGAACGATCTACGGAGGAGACGGGCAAACCACCTTCAAGCTGCCGGACCTTCGATCCCGCGTGCCCGTGGGGCAGGGAGCAGGCCCGGGGCTGACCAGTCGCGCCGTGGGTCAGCAGTTCGGAGTGGCACAGGTCTCGCTCACGACAAACCAGATCCCCACCCATTCCCACGGTCTTGTCGCCAGCACCTCCCTGGCTACCGCAGCACAGGCCACAGGGCTGGTGCCTGCACAAAACGGGTCCGATCTCTTCTATGCGCCACAGCCGGTGGCAGGGGCCAACCCACAGACCATGGCACCCGCATCGGTCACGGTCGCAGGCAACAGCCAACCGCACGACAACATCATGCCCAGCATGGCGATGAATTACATCATTGCGCTCTACGGAATCTACCCCTCCAGGAACTAGGACAGCACCATGGACGCTTTCATCGGCGAAATTCGCCAATTTCCGTTCAACTTCGCCCCCAAGAACTGGGCGCTGTGCAATGGCCAGTTGCTGGCCATCCAGTCCAACCCCGCATTGTTTTCCATCATCGGAACCTTCTATGGCGGCAACGGAACCACAACCTTCGGCCTGCCCAATCTGATAGGCCATGTCGTCACCGGAGCCGACCCGCAGCAGTCCTGGAACATCGGCTCCACGGAAGGCACTGATTCCGTCACGCTGCTGACCACTGAAATGCCCCAGCACAACCATTTGCTGACCGGGCTGAACAATCCAGGCACCCAGGCAGCGCCTGACAGCACGTCCTACCTGACGTTCGACGGTCGGGGGGGTACTGGGGTCGTGCGGTACATGCGAACCAACGGCACGCCCAGCGCCGCCATGGCTCCCAACATGCTGACTCCGGCCGGAGGCAACACCGCGCATGAGAATCGCCAGCCCTTTCTCGTGCTGAACTTCTGCATTGCGTTGCAAGGCGTCTTCCCCTCACGTAACTGACGTGCCGCAGCCCATGCCACGCACACTGCATTTCATCTCTGGCCTGCCGCGCTCGGGCTCCACGCTGCTCGCGGGCATCCTGCGGCAGAACCCGCGCTTTCACGCCGCGATGAGCAGTCCCGTGGCGGGGCTGGTCAACGGCGCCCTCGAGCAGATGGGCGCCGGCAGCGAATCCCACGCCTTCTTCGACGAGGCCCGGCGCAAGGCCATCTGCCGGGCCATCGTCGATGCCTACTATGCCGGCCAGCAGCAGCCCGTCCTCTTCGACACCAACCGCCAGTGGACGGCACGCATGCACCAGCTTGTGGAACTGGTGCCCGACTTCAGGATGGTGTGCTGCGTGCGCAATCCGGCATGGGTCATGGACAGCTTCGAGACCATCTACCGCAGGAACCCCTTCGACTACAGCCGCATGTTCAACGCGGCCTCGCGCCAGACGGTGTACAGCCGCTGCGAGTCGCTCATCCATGTGGCCGGTGCCGTGGGCAGCGCATGGACCGCGCTCAAGGAAGCCTACTACGGCGAGTTTTCCGAGCGCCTGCTGATCGTGGACTACGACCTGCTCACCCAGCACCCCCGGCGCACGGTGGAACTCATCTACCAATTTCTCGGCGAAGAGGCCTTCGCCCACGACTTCAATGCCGTCGAGTACTCCGAAAGCGAGTTCGATCTGCAACTGGGCGTCAAAGGCCTGCACGACGTGCGCCGGAAGGTGGCCTTCAAGCCGCGCCGCAGCATCCTGCCGCCCGACCTGTTTGCCAGGTACCAGGCCATGGACTTCTGGCAGGACACCACCGGCACCTCGGCCCACATCATCGCCAGCAAGAGAGCGTCCGCGACGGACACCGAAACACAGAGAGGAACACCATGATAGGCACCACATTCCTTGGCGGCTTCTCCGCCGCACTGCTTCCGCTGGGCCTGCTGGGCTCCGCAGGCCCGGCAGCGGGCTCGTACCTGCGCTCGTACCTGAGATCGCCCCAGGACTCTGGCGAGCAGATCGCCCTGCCCCTGTCCCGCAGTGCCGCGCCGGCGCGCGACCTGCGGCCTCGCCCCCCGGGAGAGCTGGAGATCGTCGTGGCATCGCCCGTCAGCGAACTGGTGATCGTGGACTCTGCCGTGCAGGACCGGGCCGTGCTGCAGCGTGCGCTCAAGCCCGGCGTGCAGATGGTGGAGATCGATGCCTCGCGCCCCGGCCTGCCCCAGTTGGTCCAGGCCCTGGCTTCGTTCAAAAATCTGTCAGCCGTCCACGTGGTCTCGCATGCCGAGGCCGGCGTGCTGCTGCTGGGCAGCAGCCGCATCACGGCCGAAAGCGTCAAGGGCGAGATCGAATCGCTGGCCGCACTGCGCAATGCCGTGCGTCCCGGCGGTGACCTGCTGTTCTACGGCTGCGATCTCGCAGCCACGCCCGAAGGCGAGCAACTGTTGGACATCGTGCAGCATGCAACGCAGCTGGACGTGGCGGCGTCCAGCAATGCCACAGGCAACCTGGCCCAGGGTGGAGATTGGCAGCTGGAGGTGCGGCGCGGCCACGTCGATACGCAGCTGGCGTTTTCGGACAAGGCTCTGGCTGATTTCTCGGGCGTGCTGCTGGCCAGCGACGGACCAAAGTCTTTCTCCAGCTTCAGCGTCAACAGCCTCGATCTAGTCCAGACGGATTTTCGCGTCTCCGCCTGGGACAGCACACATACACAACTGGGACTGCAAATATATTCAGCTGCGCCCTTCGCCGCCTACATCCAGAACGGAGGGACTGCGACCGGCACCTACTTCTATCTCAGAGCGGACGATATCAACACCACAAAGTTCGAGCTGACGGGCCTGTCAGCCGGTGAATTTGGTGCCTTCAGCCAGTTCACCAACGTGCGTATCGTGGGGATGCTGGCATCCGGTGGCACGGTCACGTCCAGCACCATCAACGGCAGCGACACGCCAGGAGAAGCGTTCACCTTCACGGCAACCCAGCTTGCCGATTTCAGTGGCAAGAAACTCAAAGGCTTCAAGCTCTATGTGGATTGCGGCGGGGACGGTGGCGCCTGCCCGGCAAACAAGTTCGCCGACTTCGAATTCCGCGGCTTCACGATCGCAGGGGCGCAGAACTCGCCACGCATCTCCATTGACCACATCAGCCTGACAGGAGCCACGGGAACAGGCGGAGCGTTCAAGATAGGTGACACCGTCACGGCACGCTGGAACAACACTGCCAGCGGAGACTACAACGCCACACCGATCACAGGCGTCAACTTCGATTTGTCCCAGTTCGGTGGCGGCGCTTCGGTGGCGGCTCTCAATTCTGCAGGCATCTGGACAGCGACCCATTTGCTGTCGGCTGGCGCCATCGATGCCACGAATCGCAACGTATCCGTCACGGCAAGCAACAGCAATGGTCCCGCAACAACGGCAGGCACGAACAATGCCACGGTAGACACCATTGCTCCTGTCGTCACCCCTGGCAACATCGCCCTGTCGGGAGCGTCCGGCGTGGGCGGCGCCTTCAAGGCCGGTGACACCGTGACCGCCCAGTGGAACAACACTGCTGCGGGCGACAACAACACTGACACCATCAGTGCAGTGTCCATCAACCTGTCCGCCTTCAACGGCCCGGTGGCCATACCGGCCACCAACGCCGCCGGGATCTGGACAGCCACCCTCCCGCTGCCGGCTGGGGTTGCAGGAAACAACCTCAACGCGAGCATCAGCGCCGTGGACAACGCCGGCAACATCACCACCACGGCAGGCAGCTCCAACGCCACCGTGGACACCCTGGCCCCCGCCGTCAGCAGCATCGCCGTCAGCGGCTCGCCAGCCCCGGGCGATGCCAGCGTGGCGTTCACGGCAACCTTCAATAAGCCAGTCACCAACATCTCCACCGACGACTTTACCCTGATCGGCACGGGCACGGCCTCAGGCACCATATCCAGTGTCTCGGCCAGCACGGGCAGCTCCGTCAACGTCAACGTTTCGGGCATCACGGGCACCGGCACCATCAAGATCAACCTGAACGGCAGCACCAACATCGCCGACAGCGTGGGCAACGGGCCGCCTGCGTCCTTCAACAGCGGCGGGACTCACACGGTCGCCGTTCCGGTGGCCCCTGGTGCTCCCACGGGTGCCACGGCCACGGCCGGCAATGCCCAGGCCTCCATCACATTCGCTGCCCCGGCCAGCAACGGCGGTTCGGCCATCTCCACCTATAACGCAGTGGCCAGCGGGGGCGGAGGCCAGACCGGATACTGCACGGGGCCGACAGCCTGCACCATCACCGTGCCCGGTCTGACCAATGGCATCAGCTACAGCTTCAACGTCACGGCCACCAACGGCGCCGGCCTGACCAGCGCAGCAGCCACGACCAATACCGTCGTCCCCAAGGGAACGCAGACCATTACCTTCGCCAATCCCGGCGCCCAGAACTTCGGCACCACGCCGACACTGGCGGCCAGCTCCAGCGCAGGGGCCAGCTATCCGGTGACCTTCGCCTCGTCCACCATGGGCGTGTGTACCGTCACTCCGACAGGCGCGCTGACCTTCGTGACCGCAGGCACCTGCACCGTTGCAGCCGACCAG
>NZ_JTKZ01000893.1:0-33414 GCF_000799035.1 Delftia sp. ZNC0008 | reverse complement strand
CCGCGTCGCGCTGGCCGCTCCCTGGGCAGGGGCCTCGCCCCCGGGCTCCGACCTGCCCAAGGGCCCCGTCAAGATCCTGGTGGGCTGGGCGCCCGGTGGCGGCACCGATGTGTTCGCGCGCATCGTGGGCCAGAAATTGTCCGAGGTCTGGGGCCGGCCCGTGGTCGTGGAGAACAAGCCCGGCGCCACCGGCTCGCTGGCGGCCGAGTACTTCGCCAGGACGCGCTTCACCGAAGGCATCAACCTGCTGATGGCCCATGTGAACACCCATGCCATCTCGCCGCAGATCTTCAAATCCATCACCTATGACCCGCTCAAGGACTACGCGCCCATCGCCCTCATCGGCGCCACGCCCCACATCCTGGTGACCAGCAGCAGGAACAGCCATGGCTCGGTGCAGGAGGTGGTGGAGCTGTGCCGCAAAAGCCCCGGCAAGGTCAGCTTCGGCTCTTCGGGCACAGGTTCGGTGCAGCACCTTGCGGCCGAGATGTTCAACATGGCGGCAGGTGTCAAGAGCATCCACGTTCCCTACAAAGGATCCGGTCCCATGCAGACCGACCTGATCGGCGGACAGATCGACTTCAGCTTCGACACCATGACGGCCGCCACTGCCCAGGTCCGCGCAGGAAAAATGCTGGGCATCGCCCAGACCCGCGTGAACCGTGCCAAGGGATTCCCGGCCATGCCCACCATGGACGAGCAAGGCTTCAAGGGCTTTGACGCATCGAGCTGGTACGGCGTCGTCGGCCCGCGCGACATGTCCAGGGAACTGGCCCAGCGCATCAATGCCGACATCAACCGCGTGCTGGCCATGCCCGACGTGGTCAGCCGCTTCGACGGATACGGCGTGGAGGACGGCGGCGGCTCCGTGGACAAGTTCGCGGCCTTCATGGCTGCCGAATACAAGAAGTGGGGCGACGTGGTGCGCGCTGCAAAAATCACCGAAGAAAGCTGAGGACACGGCATGAGCAATCCCCAATCCAACCCGCTGCAACTGCCTCTGCAAGGCATCCGCGTGCTCGACGTCAGCCAGGTCATGGCCGGCCCATTTGCCTGCATGCTGCTGGCTGACCTGGGCGCCGATGTCATCAAGGTCGAGCCTCCGGGCACCGGCGACCAGACGCGGGGCGCCATGGGCTTCAAGATGAAGGGCCCGGACAGCATGGGCTTTCTGAACATGAACCGCAACAAGCGGTCGCTGACGCTGGACCTCAAGAGCGAGGAGGGGCGTGAGGCCTTCTACCAGTTGGCCACGACAGCCGATGTCATCGTCGAGAACTATCGGCCCGGCGTGGTCCAGCGCCTGAAGATCGACTACGAAAGCATCCGCCGCATCAATCCGCGCATCGTCTATGTCAGCATCTCGGGCTTCGGCCAGAGTGGGCCCTGGGCCCAGCGGCCGGGGTTCGACCTCATGGCCCAGGCCATGTCGGGCGTGATGAGCGTCACCGGCTACAAGGGAGAGAAACCCGTCAAGGCCGGCGTGCCCGTGGCCGACATCGGTTGCGCACTGTTCGCCACCTACGGACTGCTGGCCGCCTACATCGGCGCGCAGAAGACAGGGCAGGGCCAGCACATAGACGCCTCGCTGTTCGACTCGGCCATGGCTTTCTCGATCTGGGACATGTCCGAATACTGGGGCACCGGCGTGCCGCCCGCGCCGCTGGGCACCAGCAACAAGATGAGCGCCCCCTACCAGGCCGTGAAGGCGCGCGACGGCTACTTCGTCATGGGCGCCACCAACCAGAAACTCTGGGCCAGGCTGTGCGCGCTGATCGAGCGCCCCGATCTGCTTGAGCACCCCGACTACGCCACCGTGGCGCTGCGCCTGAAGCACCGCGAGGCACTGATAGGCGAGCTGGAAGCGGAATTGGCCCACCACGACAGCGCCGACTGGGTGGACCGCATGCTGGAGGCCGGAATTCCCGCCGGCCCGCTGCTCACCTATCCGCAAGCCTTCGAGGGCGAGCATGGCCGGCACCGCGGCATGTGCATGGAGATCGACCACCCCATCGAGGGCAAGGTCAAGAACATCGGCTTTCCCGTCAAGATGCTCGGCACCCCCCAGCAGGTACGCCGCCATCCGCCGCTGCTGGGCGAGCACAACGCGGAAATCATGGCCGAACTCCGCGCCCTGAAGGCCGCCGCATGAGCACCGCCCTGCATGAAGCCGTGGCACTGACCGTTCACGCCGGGGGCGCGGCCGAGATCCTCATCGACCGCCCCGAACGCCACAACGCCATGAGCATGCCCATGTACGAGGCATTGCTCACGGCCCTGGAGCGCTGCCAGGCCGACCCGGCCATCCGCTGCGTGATGCTGCGCGGCGCGGGCGGCAAATCCTTCATCTCGGGCACGGACATCGCCTACTTCCAGGACTTCCATGACGGCCAGCAAGGCATTGCCTACGAAGCCTTCGTGGAGCGCGTGATCGACGCCGTGGAGCGCATCGCCGTGCCCACCATCGCCGTCATCGACGGCTGGGCCGTGGGCGGCGGCCTGGCCCTGGCCACGGCATGCGACTTTCGCATCTGCAGCACCGGCTCGCGCTTCGGTGCGCCGATTGCCAAGACGCTGTCCAACACGCTGTCGTCACGCAACATCGCCCGCCTGGTGGCCAGCCTGGGCGTGCCACGCGTCAAGCGCATGCTGCTGCTGGCGGACTACCTGTCAGCCGGGCAGGCCGAAGCCTGCGGGTTCGTGCATGCGGTGGTGCCGGCAGATCAATTGCAAGCCCAGGCACAGGCGCTGGCCGAGCAGCTCATGGCCTTGTCGGCAACCACCCAGTCAGCGGTCAAGGAAAGCCTGAGGCGCATCGTCGTGGAGCAGCGGCTGGATGATGAGGATCTGGTGTCGGCGGTGTATGGGAGTGGGGAGTTTCGGGCGGGGGTGGCGCGGTTTACAGGAGCTTGATCGAAGCAGGCACGCATTCCCTCCGCAGGCCCGTAACACGTTCTAGTTGCCGAGCTCAAATTTGATAGGAATCTTGATGACGCTGGGGACCGACGCGCCTGAGCTATCTTTCGCCGAAATGAAGGAAGCCTTCAACACGGCTGCCATCGCTGCTTCGTCCAGGATGGCGTGGCTTGAGCTTTGGTCTATTTCTGCACGACGAATCTTGCCGTCAGGATCAATTCGCGCCTTGATCACGACTCTGCCCTCTTGTCGCAGGCGCTTGGCCTGCTCCGGATAAGCCAGGCGCGGAGCCTGCAGATGCCGAGGAAGCTCGGCCGCAGGCGGCAGTTTGAGGGAGTCATCGTCCAGGGGAAGGGGGACAGGCGCCGCGCTGGAGGCAGGCAAGTCCTTGACGATTCTGGTAAAGCTGGAGGCAGTGCCGTCAGTTGCAGCCGCAGGCGGTGCGAACGACTGGGTGGTCAAGGGCGGGCTGTGCCTCGGCACGGATGGTCCAGATGAGTTAACGAGCGCGGAGATCTTCCCCAGTGTTGACAGGACAAGCACCAGAAGAAAAATCCAGCCAAACCAGAAATTTCCACCTTTTCTCTCGCTCGTACTGGGCGAGGCGCTGAGAGCCAATCGTTGAGGCCATCGGGGTATCTGATCTGCCCACTCAAGCCAGCGCTTCGCATTGCGTGTGTCGGTGATGATGTGCAGCCAGTGAGGGTAGTGTTGGACGACATCCCGCAACGTGGCCCTGTGCTTCAAGAGCGTCGATGTCGGCGGCTTGCTGCTTTCGCGCAGACCCTGGATCAATTCCTTTTGCGCTACCCGTACGTGCTTTGGCCTGCTGTCGAAGAACTCCAGTTCGCCAATGGCGGATGCCACGACGGCCCCGGCATGGCCAAATGCTGCAAGGCGGCCACGGTCTTGCTTCCAGCCAAAGCAATCTATCGCAGGGCCGAACAGGAACTCCTTGCGGGGTTGCCAGCCCTCAGCCAGGAAGGCTGCCATGCCCCATTCAAAGAAGTGGCGCGCATCCATGTCGATCAGGCGCTGGTCCTTCAGAACCTCGTTCAGCCAGATGCTGGCAGCAGTACGGTCTTGGGGCCACCCGGCTGCCAGCTTTTTGCGCAGGTCTGCCAGCAGTGCGTGCGCTATCTGCCGGGCATGGTCGATGGTGCGGGCGGAATATGCAGGCTCTGCCTTGCGGGAAGGCGTATTCCCCGTATCGATATGCGCGTCGAACGAGCTCCGCGAGTGCGGTGCGTCTTCCTTGCTGTCTGAACTTGAGGGTGGCATTGCCGTTTCAGGACGGCGCTGGGCATGCCAGGCAAGCGCGGCCTGATAGGACTCCCGCAGAGCCTGAAAACCTTCAAGGTCTGTTTCCTGGTCAATTTCCTTGAGTGCGCGGGCATAGGCACGACGAATCGCGCGCTCGTCAGCGTTGAGATCCAGACCCAGCCGAGCAAGAAAGGGAAGAGGCATGTACGTCGCTGTCGGCGGGTCAGGTTGCATCATCAGCCAGCACCGCTGCACTGCGCTCCAGATGGGAGAGCTGTTCGTCCAAGAGCGCACGTGCCTTGTTCGCCACACGGGCATCCTGAGTTGCCAGGCTGGCTTCGAACTGAAGAATCTGCTCACTCAGCCACTGCCTGGCATTGCCGCGCATCTGTGCATAGACGCGCTCGGCCCGCGCCAGCGTGGTGCGGTTTTCGATGGTGTCGCGAGGATGGATCTTCAACGCATCCATCGCAGCCAGGCGTTCAACGATGTCCTCTTCCGACAGCACGCCGGGATTTCCTTGGATGAGCAGGCTGAATGTCCTGTTCGTCTTGAGTACTTTGGCTTCAACCTGCAGCAATCCATTGACGTCGTAGGTGAAGCGCACATCCACGCAAGAATCTTCGAGAGCCAATCCAGGCAATTCAATACGCAAATCGCCAAGATGAATGTTGTCGCGGACCATGCGGGACTCCCCTTGGTAAACCTCAAGGTCGATGAACGATTGGTACGGGGAAGTCGGGATATAGCTGTTGACCCGGCTGACAGGCACGGTAGTGTTGCGCTCGATGACAGGGTCGAAGTGCCCCTGGATCGTGGAGCCATCAGGCATGCGTTTGCTGACGGCCACCCCCAGCGAGTAGGGACAGACATCCGTCATCACAACCTCCCTGAGCGCAGCATCCTTGGCTTTGAGCCCTGCCTGCACCGCGGCACCCAGTGCCACGACTTCATCAGGATTGAAATCGATCGCAGGAAACCGGCCAAACATCGTTGTTGCAAGGCGCCTCACCACCGGCATGCGGGTGGCCCCTCCGGCGAGCACGATGTTGTCGAGCATGGCGCTTCGAAGGTTCGCATCGCGCAGCGTTCTCTCGACCGGCATGCGCAGCCGCTGAAGCAAACTTCTGCAGGCTTGCTCCAAAAGTGCTTCATCCAGCGGCATCTCCAGGACTCGGCCCTCGTGCTCCAGACGGATGGAGGTGCTCGGCTGGTCGCTCAGCGCCCTCTTGGCACGCTCGGCCTCAGCCTGGAGCCGCTGCATGAAGCGTCGATCCTTCAGTAGGTCTCCGGACAGCGCCTGACGTTCAATGAAGAGATCGACCAGAGCTTGCAGGAAGTCCTCTCCTCCCAGAAAGTTGTCTCCGGCTGATGCGCGCACCTCCATTACTCCATCGAACATCTCCAGGATGGAGACATCGAATGTCCCGCCGCCAAGGTCAAAGACCAGGAAGCGGGTTTCAGCGTCCTGTTGGTGCAGGCCATAAGCCATGGCGGCGGCAGTGGGTTCATTGAGCAACCGCTCGACGCGCAGGCCTGCAAGCTGTCCAGCCGCTCGCGTGGCCTTGCGCTGCGCATCCGAAAAATAGGCCGGTACGGTGATCACGGCCTCCTCGATGGGCTGGCCCAGGAATGCCTCGGCGTCGGCCTTGAGCGCCCGCAGCACCAGTGATGACAGCTCCTCCGGGCGAAACTGTCGATTCCCCAAATGCACCCCCTTGTTGCTGCCCATGAAACGCTTGAAATTTGCGGCAGTGCGTTCCGGATGGGTCTGCAGACGTTCCCGCGCCGCACGGCCTACCAACACGCTTCCATCATCATCCAGACTGACGCAGGAGGGCGTCATGAAATCGCCCAGGGCATTGGGAATCAGAACTGCTTTCCCATCCTGCCATGCTGCAGCCAGGCTATTGGTACTGCCCAGGTCAATCCCGATGATCATGAATTGGCTCCTTGTATGTCGAACCCGTCATCATATGTATGGTTTTGTTACCCGCAGCGAATCCGAGACAGGATGCATGCACAAGCCATGTGCGGCCTGCCCTCCGTCTCCTTTTTTGCCTCCGGATCATTGAAGGCGGCCGTGCGGTGTGGTTTCGCCCTGTTCCTACAAAATGCTTGGCTAAACTCCATGGCTTGTCGAGGGAAGCCGGGTTCATGCTGGGCTCGCAGTTGAGTGCCGTGCGCAATGCGGCCGCCCCTCAGATCAACGCAGCCCGAGAAATCCCATGCAAATCAATAAATGCATTTCCGTCCTGCTGGCCAGCAGCTTCATCCTGCCGGTTCTGCCTGCGCATGCAGGCGAAGAGACGGTGCAGCTCATGTCCAACGGTCGTTATCAGACCTACAGCCTGCCCGACGACGCGCAGCAGGTCCAACTGGTCGAGACCTTGGCGGGCAACTGCAGCTACAACCAGAACTGGGGCTATGACCTGGGCCGCCGGGAGATGTGGGTCAAGGGTGGCTGCGGCGGGCGTTTCCGCATCCTGACCGGCCTGCCCCAGGGCGCGCAGGGCCAGGAAGGCGGAAGCGACAACACGGGCGCATGGATCGCCGGTGCCGCCGTGGCAGCCATTGCCGGCGCCGCCATTTTGGCGAACAAGCGCGACAAGGACCGCGAACGTGAACGCGACGAGCAATGGAACGATGACCACTATCCGGGCTACCCGGGCCAGCAGCCCGGCTACCCGTCGTGGGGAGGACGGGAGGTACGGGGCCAGAACGGCCTGTGCCTGGATGTGTCGGGTGGCCTGCGCCCGGGCAACGGCCTTATCGTGTACCACTGCAGCGGCGGTGAAAACCAGCGCTTCACGCTGACGCGTGATGGCGAGATGCGCGTGGGCGACCTGTGCCTGGACGTCGCCGACGGAAGCACGCGCAATGGCGCGCGCGTGATCGCCTGGCAATGCCGCAACCAGCCCAACCAGAAATGGGACTGGAGCCGTGGACAGATCCGCAGCCGCTTTGCCAACAAGTGCCTGGACATCGAAGGCGGCAATGCCCGGCCGGGCCAGCCCGTCATCGTGTGGTCCTGCGCCGGCGGCCCCAACCAGCGCTGGAACTGAGGACGCTTGTTGCACAAGCTCTCTGCCGCGCCCGGGCCAGTGCCCGGACGCAACGCCGTCGCGGGCATTCGGCGGCTGGGTCCCTTGCAGTGGCTGGGCCTGATCACTGGCGCCGTGCTGCTGGGCGATGCCGTGGTGCTGATGGCACGCGGCATGTTCAATCTGGGCGTGACGCTGCCAGCGGTGCTGGGCCTGCTGTTCATGGCCTGCAGCTTCTGGCGCGCGGCCATTGCGCGCAGGCTGCGCGCCAGTGCCTGGCTGCGGCGCGCCTGGTGGCTGGGCTGGGCGGCGCTGGCGATATGGCTGGCCAGCCTGCTGCTGTTCTGGGCACATCTGCTGTCTGCTTCTTCCCGGCTGGCCCCTGACCAGCCGGTGCAGGCCATCGTGGTGCTGGGCAGCGCCACGCGTGAGGGACAACCGTCGCTGACGCTGGCCCAGCGGCTGGACCGCGCCGCCGAACTGGCTGCAAGCCAGCCCAAGGCGCTGGTGGTCACCAGCGGCGGCGTGGACTTTGGGGAAAGCGAGAGCGAGGGCGCCGTCATGGCGCGCTATCTGCAGCAACGCCACGGCATTGCGCCAGAACGCCTGCTGATGGAGCAGCGCAGTACCAGCACGGCGCTGAACCTGGCGTGGAGCCTGCCCCTGCTGCAGGAGCGCGGCGTGGCCCCGGACGCGGCGATTGCCATCGTCACCAGCGATTTCCACACGCTGCGCGCGGGCTGGATCGCCAAGCGCAGCGGCTACGGCCAGGCCTTCACCGTGGGCGCGCCCACGCCGGCGACGATCCGCGCCAACGCCTGGCTGCGCGAGTACTTTGCGGTGATCAGCGGATGGGTGCTGGGGGAGTTCTGAGCCGCTGTGCGATGGGCTGCGGCCTTGCGGATTGGCTCCACAATGTGATTCTTCATACATCAACAGGAGCGAGACAGTGGCAAGCGAACAGCGTCCTTTCCGGGTTCTGGGCATACAGCAGGTGGCCATCGGCGGCACCGACAAGCAGCGCATGAAGCGCCTGTGGGTGGACATGCTGGGGCTGACCCAGACCGGCACCTTCCAGAGCGAGCGCGAGAACGTGGACGAAGACATCCTGGCCATGGGCCAAGGCGCGCACAAGGTGGAGGTGGACATCATGCAGCCGCTGGACATCGACAAGAAGCCTGCCGTCCACACCACGCCGCTGAACCATATCGGCCTGTGGATCGACGACCTGCCGCTGGCCGTGCAGTGGCTGACGGAGAAGGGCGTGCGCTTTGCGCCCGGCGGCATTCGCAAGGGCGCGGCCGGCTACGACATCTGTTTTCTGCACCCCAAGAGCAATGACGAGTTCCCGATTGCCGGCGAGGGCGTGCTGATCGAGCTGGTGCAGGCGCCGGCCGAGGTGATCGCCGCGCTGGGCTGAGGCGCCTCAGGCAAAAGGCTGTACGCGCCGCTGGACATGTTCCAGCAGCCACAGCTTTTTTCTGGCGCGCGTCATGGCCACGTACAGGCGGTTGCGCTCCAGAAAGGCCAGCGCGTGCGGGGCCGTCGCCGGAAAGCGGCCAGGCTCCATGAAGGGCAGGGCGACGTGGTCGTACTCCTTGCCCTTGGCTTCCTCGATGGTGCTCAGATGGAAGTCGAATCCGCGCTCGGCCCGCACGGCACGCTCGAAGCGCGTGGCCATGTCCGCCACCTGGGCCAGCATGTCGGGCACGGCCATGCCCGCCACCGAATCCATGAAAGCCTTCACGCGCTGACGCAATGCCGCCGTCTGGGCCTGAGACAGGGCCACGCCGGCAAACAGCCCCCAGACATCGGCCTGCTCCAGCAGGCCCAGCGCATCGGACTGCAGGGCCAGCGGCAGCTGCAGAAAGCTGCCGAAGGCCTTGAAGTTGCGTTGTCCGCCCTGCAGGCTCGATTGGTCGCTCAGGAAGCGCCAGATGATCTGCGGGTTGTGCAGCATCTCGCCTGCCATGCGTTGGGCCAGCGTGTGGCGGCTGAATGGATCGGCCATGTCACCGCCTGCCACGCTGCCCTTGCCGTAGAACAGCGCACCTTCCACGAAGGCCGCCAGGATCTCGCTGCCCAGAACGCTGACCTGGGCCTTCCACGACAGCGCCTGCATGCCGTGCGCATAGCAAAGTCCCAGCAGCAGGGCCATTTCGCGCTGCAGGTAAAAGCGCTTGAAGCCGTAGAAGCTGGCGGACTTGCCGGCGCGGTGGATGGCCCATTCCAGCGCGCAGGCGTCCTGCTCGTGGCGCAGGATCACGGTCAGCGAGGGATTGCGCGCGCTGCCAGAAGGCGGCTCGCCCGGCGCAGCGGGTTCGGTGGCACGTGCCAGGCTGGCCTGGATCTGCAGCAGCTGGTCAATGCACGCGCTGTCGTCGGAGTGCTGCAGCTGGTGCACGGTGCTGAAGCGCGTGGGCGCCGCTGTCAGGCACACATTGAACAGCGCATTGACGGCCTTGGCCACTTGCGGGCCGAAGCGGCGCGACTGCGTCAGCGCCAGCGTGGCCGTGGCCTGGGGCAGGAAATCATCGAGCTGGTGGAGCTTGTCGCGGAACACGGACCAGGCCTGTGCCTCGATGTGCTGGTTGAAGTCGCCTGCTCCCAGAAAGGCGCAGCCGCTGGTTCCGACCAGGGCTCGCAGCACCTGCAGCGAGGCAGGGTCCAGGTCATGCATCTCGTCGAACACCACCAGGTCGTAGCGCGGCAGGTCCAGCGCCTGGCCCTGCAGGGTGTCGCTGGCCAGTGCATGGCTGCAGTCGCCTTCGGCGTAGTACAGAGGGTCGCCGCAGTGGTCGATGCGGCGGCGCTCGTACTCGAAGAACAGGCAGGCCAGGCGGTAGTCGAGCAAATACTCCTCGCAGAAACTCGCCAGTCCCATGCCTTCCTCGGCCAGGCGCTGGGGCAGCAACGACTTCTTGGCGCTGAGGTTGAAGTCCCAGAAGGCGTCCAGATCCAGATCGCCGGGCTGCTCGAACAAAGGGTCGGGCTGCCAGGCCAGTCGCTCGCGCAGCGCATCATGGGCCTCGCGCACACGGGCCTGCAGCGCCACGCGGTCGGCCAGAAAGTGAGCCGCCGGGTCGCGGCGGCGGATCTGCTGGGCCGCCCAGCGCTCCACCGTGGTGATCTGCACCTGGGGCGGCACCTCGCGCACCAGTTGCTGCAGCCGGTGATGGAAGGCCGCCACGCCGGAGCGCGAATACGCCAGTACCAGAATGCGCTGCGCCTGGCCGCTGCGGCAGGCCTGGACCACCTTGCAGGCCAGCGTCGTGGTCTTGCCCACTCCCGCCAGCGCAGCCACGATGGCCGAACGCCCCTCATGCGCCAGGATGGCCTGCTGCTCGCGCGAGAGCAGCAGCGGCTTGCCGTGATCGGTAGGAAATTCCAGGGAGCGCAGGGACATGTGAGGGAAATCTGAGCAAAAGCGGCGAAAGCAGAGGGAAGCGGTTCAGCCGCAGTCCGGCAGGGCTGAAAGCCGCCGTGGCGACGACGGCGGGCACCCATTGTGGTCGTTTTGGAGAGGCATCTGGCAGGTATTGGGAATCCGTTGCCGCGCCTGTCCACGCATCTTTTGAAGCGCTCATCGGACAATTGAGCGATGTTGACCGCCAATGGCCGCGTGCTTGCGGCAAGAAGAAGTCACCGAGAAAAACTTCTGCCAAAACATGCCCAACATCGCTCAAAAATAAGCGAAGTTCGCTTTTTTTGCAGGCCATGAAAACGGGGCAACTATTTTTGCCAAGGAGCCGGCTTTTTCATTCCCAAGGCTTTTTTTGCTCATCAGAATGAAAAGAGCAGACCCACAGAGGAGTTTTTGATGACCGCCTGCAGCACCACCCCGACGACTTCCGCCACCTCCGCACAGCCTGCGGCCGGCAGCCCCCTGCAATGGCATGCACGCCCCTCCAAAAGCGACATGCTGCCGTTTGAAGGCGCCTGGAGCGTGCAGGCCATCCAGGAACTGCTGGACAAGCCCTTCATGGACCTGATGTTCCAGGCCCAGAGCGTGCACCGCGAGCACTGGCCTGCGGGCGATATCGAACTGGCCACGCTGCTGTCGGTCAAGACCGGAGGCTGCCCCGAGAACTGCGGCTACTGCCCGCAGGCGGCCGAGTTCGACACCGGCGTCAAGGCAGAAAAGCTCATGAGCGTGGACGAAGTCACGCGCGCCGCCCAGGCGGCCAAGGACGCGGGCGCCACGCGCTTTTGCATGGGCGCAGCCTGGCGCGCGCCCAAGGACCGCGACATCGAGAAGATGAACGAGCTGATCGGCGCCGTGAAGGGCCTGGGCATGCAGACCTGCGCCACGCTGGGCATGCTCCAGCCCCACCAGGCGCAGTCGCTGCGCGAAGCGGGCCTGGACTACTACAACCACAACCTGGACACCGCGCCCGAGTACTACCAGGACGTGGTCAGCACGCGCCAGTACCAGGACCGCCTGGACACGCTCAAGGCCGTGCGCGGCGCAGGCATCAGCGTGTGCTGCGGCGGCATCATCGGCATGGGCGAGGCGCCCGTGCACCGCGCGGGCCTGATCGCCCAGCTGGCCAATCTCAATCCGCATCCCGAGTCGGTGCCCATCAACAGCCTGGTGCGCGTGCCTGGCACGCCGCTGGCGGACAGCGAGCCGGTCGATCCGCTGGACTTCGTGCGCGTGATCGCGGTGGCGCGCATCACCATGCCCACGGCGCGCGTGCGCCTGTCGGCAGGCCGGCAGCAACTGGGCGATGCCGTGCAGGCCCTGTGCTTCATGGCCGGCGCCAATTCCATCTTCTACGGGGACAAGCTGCTGGTGACCGGCAACCCCGATGTGGAGGCCGACACCACGCTGCTGCGCAAGCTGGGCCTGAGCGGCACGCGGACCTCGGTACAGGAGTGAGCCTTGGGGCTTTTTGGGGCTTTTGAGCTCTTTTGAGCCGGCAGCTCATCGCTGCGGTCCGCCGCTGCCTTGTGCGGCGGCGGCCGCATCGTCGTCGCCGGCATCGAGCAGCCGGGCCGCACGGTTGCTCAACGCGGAATCCGCACGGAAATAGCCCAGCACCGTATTGACGCTGCTGTGCCCCGTCAGCGCCATGGTGTCGGGCAGGGGCACGTTCTGGCGCCCGGCCTCGGTCACAAAGCCCGAGCGCAGGGAATGCGCCGAGAAATCTCCCTCCACGCCTGCCAGCGCACAGCGCTGCTTCACGATGTCGCGCACGGCGGCCGGTGACAGGGGCTCGCCCACATGGCCGCCCTTGCGGATGCGCCGGAAGATCGGCCCTTCCTGTATGGCGGCGGCACGCAGCCAATCGGCCAGCGCCTGGGCCGCGCGCCCGGTGACGGGCTTGTGGTTCTCGGGCGCGTCCCGTCCGGACTGGTTGGTCTTGGAGTGGGTCAGCGTGTAGATGAATTCCTGCGGCCCCACGGCCCGCAGGTGGCGCATGTCGGCCCCGGCCACCTCCGAGCGGCGGCGCCCGCCGCTGGACCAGGCGAACAGCAGCAGGGCGCGGTCACGGCGGCCGCGCAGGCTGTCGTCACAGGTGTCCAGCAATTGCTCCAGCAAGTCGCGCGTCAGCGCATCCTTCTTGGCGGGGCCTTCACCGCGCCGCGCATAGGCCTTGCGCGTGCGCGACATCAGCTCGCGCACCGCGCCGTCCTGGCAGGGGTTGGCCAGTCCATGCACCTGATGCGCCTTGGACAGCACCGCCATGCGGTGCACCAGCGTGTTGTGCGACAGCGCGCCTTCCCTGGCCTTGTATCCGGCCTCGACCAGGGCGCGGTCGATGTGCATCGGCATTTCACTGGCCAGGCCCGCGCCGGTCTGCCGCTGGGCGTGGTCAATGATGAATTGCAGCACGCAGGGCACATCCAGCGGCAGCTGCATCTGCCGGTCAAACCGCAGCGCATGCCAGGCGGACCAGTAGCGCATGGCGCTTTGGTAGCTGTTTCTGGTGTTGGCGGATTCGCCCTCGTGCATCAGCTCGCGCACGGCCTGCCGGGCGGCAGGCTCCAGGCCGGCGGACGGCAGGGCGTTGCCTTCCTGGATGTCGTCCAGGGGCTGAGGTCGGGAGGTCAGCGAAAAAGGGCCGGTGCGCATCCATGGATTGTCGCCCGACGCCGCCCGGGCAATACCTTGCGGGCCTGCAGCGATCGGCACGACGCAAAGTTCACTTTCCAGCGACCAGGAGCGGCCTTTTTGCGCCACAAATCCGTGTAATGTGCGCATCCATGCTGTATGAAAATTTCATATGTAATATTTAATACATCTAACATATGATGTATTACATAAAATTAAAATAACTCACGATAACAACTCCTTATCGTTGGTAATATTGGAAATAGTTCACGATATGCAGAAAACATCCACCCGTGGCGTGCAGGAAGCCGATGTCTGGGCCGCGGCAGACGCCTTGATCGCCCAGGGCCTGCGGCCGACCATCGAGCGCGTGCGCCAGCACATTGGCCGGGGCTCGCCGAATACCGTCAGCCCCATGCTGGAGACCTGGTTTGCCACGCTGGGCCAGCGCCTGGGCGTGGCGGCAGGGCAGGGCGAACTGCTGCCGTCGTCGGTGCCCGATCCCGTTCAGCGCCTGGCGCAGCAGCTGTGGGACGCCGCCCAGGAAGAGGCCATGGAGGCCGCCCGCGCCGCCCTGCAATCCCGGGAGGAAGCGGCACAGGCCACGCAGGCCGAGCTGCAGGAGCAGCAGGAGCAAATGGCGCGGCGCGAGGCGTCCATGCAAGCGCAGAAAGAGGCCATGGACCAGGCCCTGCAAGTGGCCCAGGCCCAGTCGCAGGACTTGTCTCGCCGGCTGGATGAAATGCAGCAGCAGCTGCAGGACCGCGACGAGCGCCTGGAGGAAATGCGCGATGCGCTGGCCGAAGCCGCCCGCCAGCGCGAGGCGTTGCAGCAAAAGCATGGCGAGGAAATGCAGTCCGCCGCGCTCGAGCGCCAGCGCATGGCCGAGCAGTACGCGGGCAATGAGCGCCACATGCTCAATGAGGTGGACCGCGCACGCCAGGAACTGGCGGCTGCGCGCAAGACAGCCACCGAGCAGGAGCGCAAGGCAGCGACCCGCCTTGCAGAGCTGCAAAACCGCTATGAAAAGAGTGAGGAGGAGCAGCTGAGCCTGCACTCCCAGCTGCAGACCGCCCAGAATGCGGCCGCCCTGGCGCAGGAGCGTGCGGCGGACCTGCGCAGCCTGCTGGAGGCGCAGCAGCGATTGGCCGCTGGCGGTGCCTTGCCGGATGCCGGCGCGGGGCTTTCGCTGGGCCGGCGCGGCAGCCTGTCCGCGGCGCGCCGCTCCATGACGCGCCTCAAGGACAGGAGAGGCTAGGGCGTATCGCCCAGGCCAAGGTCAGGCCTTGGCGCGCTATTTGCCTTGGGGCGGCCGATGTCTGCGCATGGCCTGCGTGATGCTGTCTACCGTTCCACGCACATGCGCGCGCACTTCGCGCTCCATGCGATCCGGGTCACCGGCCTGCAGGCTGGCCACCAGTTGCTGGTGGTGCTCCTGCAACCTAGGCGAGGGCTCGTTGTTTTCCAGCCAGATCCGCATCAGCGGCTCGACCACCGAATGCAGGGCCGAGATCTGCTCGCACAGGCGCGGGGCTGCGCTGATGCGGCAAAAGCGCTCGTGAAAGCGCCGGTGCACCGTGATCCATTCCGACTGGTCACTCTCGCAACGCTTCATTTTCAAAAGCAGGTCCTGCAGGTCGTCCACATCCGCCTGGGTGCAGCGCCTGGCGGCCATGGCTGCGGCCAGGCCTTCGAGCACGGCACGCATCTCGAAAACCTCGATGACCTCGCTCTCGGAAAGCTCCCGCACGATCGCGCCCCGGTTCGGCGGCATGACCAACAGGCCTTCCGCAGTCAGCCGGCGCAAGGCCTCGCGGACCGGCATGCGGCTCATGCCGATGGAGTTGGCGATGTCATCGGCCACCAGCCTGTCGCCCGGCTTCAGCAGCCCCATGCGGATGCCATGAGAGAGGTGTTGGTAGGCCTCTTCGTGGGCACTGGTCTGTGCCGCATCGGGCGAGGGGGTGGCAAGTGGCGGCATGGTGATGGTTCTGGGGTGGGCGGAGCCCGGTCGTCATTCTAGGTTTGGCTGTCAGGGTCCGGGGCGCACTCTGATGGTGCATTGTGTACGGCCAATCCAGGCATGGTGATTGCTTGGGTATCTTTGGAAAAATTGGATACAAAGATATCAGGATACGGTAATCTCGAGGCTGCCATCGCACCCTGCGTCGATGGCGCGGTCCGCTGCAAGCAGCGTTGGCAGCCTCGGCCCCCATTCATTGCCCGATATCCAAGTCCCAGCAACACAAGGAAGAAGAACCGTTATGCGCAATTTCCAGAATCCTGGCCGTTCCGTCGTCATGTCCACGCACGGCATGGCGGCAACCTCACACCCGGCCGCCACCCAGGCTGCTGTTCGCATCCTGGAGGCCGGCGGCACCGCCATGGATGCCGCCGTCGCGGCCTGTGCGGTCCAGTGCGTGGTGGAGCCTGGCTCCACCGGCATTGGAGGAGACTGCTTTGCGCTGTACAGCGAGAAGGGCTCCGACCGGATCACGGCCTACAACGGCGCCGGCTGGGCGCCCCAGGCCACCTCCCTGAATGCCGTTCTTGCCTCGGGCGAGGAAAAGCAATTGCGCCGCCAGTCGCCCTACGTGGTCACGGTGCCTGGCGCCGTGGACGCCTGGGTCGCCCTGACGGACCGGTTCGGCCGGCTGCCCATGGGCCGCCTTCTGGAAGATGCCATCCGCTTCGCCGAGCAGGGCTATGCCGTGGCGCCGCGCGCCGGCACCGACTGGGCCATGCACACGCAACTGCTGGCCGCCACCACTGCGCGCGACATCATGCTGGTCGATGGCCAGGCCCCGGCCATCGGATCGGTTCACCGCCAGCCGCAGTTGGGCGCCACCTTGCGAAAAATCGCCGAGCAGGGCCGCGCCGGCTTCTACGAGGGGGAGACCGCGCAGGACATCGTCTCCTATCTGCGCAGCCTCGGTGGCGTGCACACGCTTGAGGACTTCGCCACCTATCGTGGCGAGTTCGTGCAGCCGGTCAAGAGCAGGTTCCGAGACCATGTGGTGCACGAGTGCCCGCCTCCGGGCCAAGGCATCATTGCCCTGCTGCTCCTGAACATTCTGCAGGGCCTGGAGCCGGGCACGGACCCGCTCTCGCCCGAGCGGCTGAAGGCCGAGATCGATGCCACGCGCATGGCCTACCGGGTGCGGGATGCGCTGCTGGCCGATCCGCGCTTTGCCGATGTGGACGTCGACCATCTGCTGTCGCAGGAGCTGGCCGCCCAGCTGCGCAACGGCGAGTTCCCGGAGCATTTCAAGACCCCGGCGAACAATGCGGCAGCGGAGCACAAGGACACGGTCTACATCTCGGTGGTGGACAAGGATCGCAACTGCGCCAGCTTCATCAACTCGATCTTCCATCCCTTCGGCTCCGGCCTGATGGCGCCCAAATCAGGCGTGCTGCTGCACAACCGGGGCCAGAGCTTTGAACTGGCTGAGGGCCACCCCAATTGCATCGGACCCGGCAAACGGCCCCTGCACACCATCATCCCGGGCATGACCACGAAGGATGGCCGCGTGGAGCTGGTGTTCGGCGTGATGGGCGGCCACTACCAAGCCATGGGCCATGCGCACTTTCTGTCCAAGGTGATCGACTACGGCTGCGATATCCAGGCCGCCAGCGATCTGCCACGGCTGTTCCCCATTCCCGGCACCGACAAGGTCGAGGTTGAAAGCACCTTGCCGCAGCATGTCGCGCAGGCGCTGGAGCAGCAGGGCTACCGATTGGTGGCGCCCGGCTATCCTGCCATCGGCGGCGCCCAGGCCATTCGGGTGGATTGGGACAACGGTGTGCTGCACGGCGCATCCGACCACCGCAAGGACGGCTGCGCCATGGGCGCCAACCGCTCCTGACGGACGGCAGCCTGCGCGCTGGCTCCAGGCTGTCGTGACAGCGAAGGGGCCGGCGCGGCTTTCAGTGCGGATTTCAGTCGGCCTGGTTCGCCTGGAGGATGCCTGGAAGCGTGCGCAGGATGTGGGCGCGCATCAGGGCTTCCACCTTTGCGCCATCCCTGGCCTTCAATGCACCTATGAGTTCTTCGTGCCTGTCGTGCACGTAGTCCGTCGATGGCTTGCCCTCCAGCCACACCCGCATCAGGGGCTCGGAGACCGAGTGCAGGGACGCGATCTGCCGCATCAGCTGGGGAGCGTCGGCAATGGTGCACAGGCGCTCGTGGAACTGGCGATGCGCCGTGATCCATTCCGATGCATTCAGGCCGCTGCGGTGCATGCGCTGCAGCAACTGCTCCAGATCGTGGATGTCATTGGTGGTCACGTTCTCGGCCGCCAGGGTGGCCGCCAGGCCCTCCAGCACCGAACGCATGGCGAACACCTCGCGCACCTCTTTTTCGGTCAGCACCCGGACCACCGAGCCACGGTTGGGGCGGTTGACGATCAGCCCTTCCGTGGCAAGGCGGTTCAGCGCCTCGCGCACGGGCATGCGGCTGGTGCCAATTTCGGCCGCGATGTCATCCGGTGCCAGCCGCATGCCCGGGCGCAGTTCGCCCGTGCGTATGCCGCGCTTGATGTGTTGGTAGGCCTCTTCCTGTGCCGTGGCATGGACAGTGTCAAACGAGGCGCGTCGGTCGGTCAGCATGGTTTATCCGGTGTCTTTCGCCCAGGGCAGGGGCCCGCCGATTCTACGGGGACCTGCCTGCGCCTCCCGGGACCCCGTTTGTGCCGGTTTCCACGCAGCCATGCCGGTGCAGGTGATGGCAAGAGGCGGTTTTCCCTAGAGCTGGTTCGATTATTGCTTGCTAGTCTTCTGCATGATTGGATACAAATATCTAAATATCTATGCATTTTCCCCATGGCAGCCGGAACCTGTTCCTTCGCCATGCCTGCTCTCCAACCTGATGAAGACCATGCCTCTACAAACGCTCCGCACTCCCCTGGCCACGGCCCTGCTGTCCGCCCTGGCCCTTGTCGCATCCGCTCAAGCCTCTGCCCAGGGGGCCGGCGCCTGGCCCAGCAAGCCCATTCGCATCGTCGTTCCCTTTCAGGCCGGGTCCGCCACGGATCTTTTGAGCCGGCAGGTTGGCGCCGGACTGAGCACTTCATTGGGGCAGCCCGTGCTGGTGGAAAACAAGCCGGGTGCCGCCGCCATGATCGGCAGCGACACCGCGGCCCGGGCCCCGGGCGACGGCTACACCCTGCTGATGAGCGGGCCGGCCTCCATGGTCACCAACCGTTTTCTGTACAAGAAGCTGAGCTACAACCCGGACGCCTTCGAGAAGGTGGCCATCGTGGCGGTCACGCCCAATGTGCTGCTGGCGAACCCGTCCCTGCCGTTCAGTACGCTGGCCGAGATGGTGGCCTATGCCAAGGCAAACCCCGGCAAGCTGACCTATGCCTCGTTCGGGGCCGGCACGACCTCGCACATGGCTGGCGAGTTCCTGCGCCAGGCCGCCGGCATCGACATAGTGCACGTGCCCTACAAGGGTGCGGCCGAGGCCATTCCGGCCTTGATATCGGGCCAGGTCTCCCTGTACTTCGACACCATCATGACCGCCTTGCCCCAGGTGAAGGCCGGCAAGCTGCGCGCCCTGGGCGTATCGACTGCAAGCCGCGCCGCCATGGCCCCGGACATCCCGACGATTGCCGAACAAGGCTATCCAGGCTTTGACATCGCCCCGTGGTACGGCATCGTGGCCAGCCACGGCACGCCGCCGGCCGTGGTCTCCCGGCTCAACACCGAGATCAACAAGCTGCTGAACACCCCTGAGTTCCGCGAGCGCCTGGTGGCCACCGGCGCCGAAGCCCGTGGCGGCAGCGTTGCCGACTTCGAGGCCTTCGTCAAAACCGAGGTCCCCCGCACGGAGAAGCTGGTACGGCAGGCCGCAATCGCGCTGCAGTAACCGGACCGGCGCCGCCGGGGCAGGGCGGTGGGGCACGGCGGTGGGTTGCCTGCCGTGCGGCGCCGATTTCACCTATGCAGGGCGATGCTTCTGGACCGGGATGATTCGCTGTCCAGCCGAAAGCCTGCCACCACGTCCGCCAGTTGCGCGGCCTGCTGCTGCAGCGACTGCGCCGCGGCCGTGGCCTCTTCGACCAGGGCCGCGTTCTGCTGGGTGGACTGGTCCATCTGGCTGACGGCCGTGCCGATCTCGGCAATGCCCGTGCTCTGTTCCTGGCTGGCATTGCTGATCTCGGTGACGATGGCGGTCACGCGCTGCACGCTTTCCACCACCTTGCCCATGGTGGCGCCTGCGTCCTGCACCAGCCGGCTGCCGGCATCGACCTGGCCCACGGAGTCATCGATCAGCGCCTTGATTTCCTTGGCGGCCGTGGCGCTGCGCTGGGCCAGCGTGCGCACTTCAGAGGCCACCACGGCAAAGCCGCGGCCCTGCTCACCGGCACGGGCTGCTTCCACAGCGGCGTTGAGCGCGAGGATATTGGTCTGGAACGCGATGGAGTCGATCACGCCAATGATGTCGGCAATGCGGTGCGAGGATTGTTCGATGCCGCCCATGGTGCGGACCACCTGGTCCACGACCGTGCCGCCATGCGTGGCGATGTCGGAGGCGCTGCTGGCCAGTTGCCGCGCCTGGCGCGCATTCTCGGCGTTGTGCTGCACGGTGGCCGTGAGCTGCTCCATGGCGGCAGCCGTTTCCTCCAGCGAGCTGGCCTGCTGCTCGGTGCGTGCCGACAGGTCCTGGTTGCCGCTGGCGATTTCGGTGGAGGCATGGCGCACGGTCTCGGACGATTCCCGGATGCGCACCAGCACCGAGGCGATCTTGTCGGTGAAGTGATTGAACGCACGTGCGATCTGCGTCAGTTCGTCATTGCCTTGCACCGACAGGCGGCGCGTGAGATCGCCGTCACCCGAGGCGATGTCTTCCAGCGCATCGCGCACCACGGCCAGCCGGCGCGTGACGCGGGCAATGACGGCGCCCAGCAGCGCAATCGCCAGGATCAGCGAAATGGCAACGATGGCGCCCGACACCTTGAGCAGCGAACCCAGCGCGGACAGCGCCTCGTCGCGCTGCACGGCCACCACCAGTTGCCAGTCCGTGCCGGGCACGCCCTGGCCGTAGAGCAGGAAGTCCTTGCCGCCGACGGCCGTGCGCATGCCGGTGTCCTCCTTGGGCAGGGCCTGGATGGCGTCGGCACGCAACTGGGGCGAGAGCGCGGAGACGGGCTTGAGCGTGAGTGCCGGATCGGGGTGGGTGACGATGGCACCGGCCTCATCCACCAAGAAGGCAAAGCTGCCCGGCGTGGGCCGGATGGCGCCCACGGTGCGCACCACCGTGGTCAGCAGCACGTCGGTGCCGACCACGGCGACAGGATTGCCGGCCGGGCCCACGGGCTCGGCAAAGGTCACGCCCACTTCGGGTGGAGAGACAAACAGATAGGGCGCCGTCACGATGGGGCGGCCTTCCTTCAGCGCCTGCCTGAACCAGGGGCGGGCCGTCACGTCGTAGTCGGCAGCCATCTCGTTGAGGAAGAACATGCGCTTGTCGGTGTAGCCGAAGTAGGCATCCGAGAAGCCGCCGCCGTCGCGCAGCGCCTGGACCACGGCACGCGGCTCCGGCGTATCGACGGCCTGGGCCAGGGTATGGGTCAGCAGGCGCTTGGTCGCCACCCATTCGCCCAGCACCTGGGCCTGGGCGTTCACGAGCTGGCGGCTCTGGTCGTCGAGGGTGGACAGCACATGGCGCTGCACCGTGAGAAAGTTGGCAATGGCCAGGGCCAGCATGGCCACGGTGACGATGGCCACGCTGAGCGCGATGAGTCGCGCACGCAGGGACTGGAACATAGAAGAATTACTTATTGCAAGAAGATGCTACATACGTTAGCAAATTTTCTTGACAATACGCATTCTTGCAGGCGGTGCCCCCTGGCCGCCGAAGCCTATGCGGGAAATTCGCGCCCCTTCAGCGCTTCAGCGCTCCCCAGCCAGCAGCCGGCCCAGCGCCTCGTAGGCGGGCAGCGAGGTCGGGTCATTGGCCGCATTGCCAGCCACCGGATGGGAGGCAAAGCGCGCAATCACCATCTGTGCCTTGGGATCGATGTAGACGGTCTGGCCATGCACGCCGCGCGCTGCGAAGGCGCCATGGGCGTTGTGCGTGACCCACCACATGTTGCGGTAGGTCCAGCCCGGCAGCAGCTTGTAGCCGGCCTTGGCAAAGGCCGCCGCATCGCCGCCCCGGCGGATATCGTCCACGGCGGCTGCGGGAACGATCTGCTGGCCGTTGAACTGGCCCCGGTTGCGCAGCATCTCGCCAAAGCGCGCCAGGTCCCGCAGGCCCAGGTTCAGGCCGCCGCCTGCAAAGGGCGTGCCCGTGGAGTCCACCGACATGTAGGCATCCTGCTCGGCGCCCAGGCGGCTCCAGATGCGCTCGGACAGCAGATCGGCCACCGATTGGCCGCTCACGCGCGCCAGCACCCAGCCCAGCGCATCGGTATTGGCCGTGCGGTAGCCGAAGGCCTTGCCGTGCACGCCTTCGGGCTTCACGGTCTGCAGGAATTCGTAGTAGCTGCGCGGCCCGGTGTAGTCCTTGGCCTTGGGCAGCGGGTTGCCCGCGGCCGCGTGCGCCCAGACCTCGGCCTGGGGGTCCGCATAGTCTTCGCTGAAGCGAATGCCCGTGGTCATGTCCATGAGTTGGCGCACCGTGGCATTGCCGAAGGCCGAGGCCCCCAGCTCGGGCACGTATTCCGACACGCGGCGCGAGGGGTCGAGCTGCCCCTCGGCAGCCAGCATGGCCGCCAGCGTTCCGACGAAGGACTTGGTCACCGACATGGCGCCGTGCTGGCCTTCGGGCTTGAGCACGCCGAAGTAGCGCTCATAGACCACGCGGCCCTTGTGCAGCACCACGATGCCATCGGTGTAGTTGGCCTTGAGCGAATCGCGCCAGGTCATGGGCTGGCTGGCACCCAATGGCGTGAAGCGCAGATCGTCGATGTCGTCGCGCAACGCCTGGGCCAGCGGCGCTGCAGGCGCCAGGCCGCGCGACACATTCACCGTGGGCATGAGCTGGCGAAAGTGCGAGACGCTCCAGCGCATGGCGGGAAACTGGAAATAGGAGCCGTCGTCGAAGCGCAGCATGCGGTCCGGCGACGGCGGCGAGCCCACCATCCAGCCCAGCTTTGCGGGGTCGCTGGCATCGGCATCGGGATAGGAGGGGGTCTTGGCTGCGGTGACCCCTGCCGTGGCTGTGGCGAACACAAGGCTGCCAGCCAGGGCACCGGCGAAATGTTTGAGCTGCATGCCGGCAACCATACTACGGTTGCCCCGGCGCCAAGATCCGCTGCCAAAGGATGGAAGCCGGCTTCCATCCCAGGCCCTGCGCCCAGTTGGCGCAAGCACGACAAATGGCTTTCTCGTTGGACTAAGCTTCAAATAGTTTTTGAAAATCAAAGCCTGGCGAACGCCCATGAAAAGCCTGCAAGACCTGGATATCTTCGTGCGCACCGCAGACAGCGGCAGCCTCTCGGCCACGGCGCGTGCCCTGGACCTGACGCCGGCTGCGGCCAGCGCAGCGCTCAAGCGGCTGGAGGCAGAGCTGGGCGTGACCCTGTTCGTGCGCTCCACGCGCAGCCTGCGGCTCACGCAGGAGGGCGAGCTGTTTCTGGAGCACTGCCGCCCCGCGCTGGCCGGCCTGCGCCAGGTGCGCGACCAGTTGGCTGGCGGCCAGGCCGCTTTGCGCGGCACGCTGCAACTGGCCGCCCCCTCCGACCTGGGCCGCAATGTGCTCATGCCCTGGCTGGACGAGTTCCAGAGCCAGCACGCAGGCGTGGATCTGCGCCTGCACCTGTCCGACCGCGCGGCCAATGTCTACAGCGAGCCTGTGGACGCGGCATTTCGCTATGGCAGGCCGCAGGATTCCAGCCTGGTGGCCTTGCCGCTGTCGGACACGCACCGCCGCGTGCTCTGCGCCGCGCCCTCCTATCTGCAGCAGCGCGGCGCCCCCGCCACCCCCCACGACCTGGCCGGCCATGACTGCCTGTGCTTCATGCTGGGCGAGGAAGTGCACGACCGCTGGAGCTTCTGGCCGGCAGGGCAGGGGGCTGCCGTACCTGAGCCCGTCCATGTGCGGGTGCGCGGCCGCAATGTGGCCAATGACGGAGATGCCGTGCGGCGCTGGGCCGTGGCCGGGCGGGGGATTGCCTACAAGTCGTATTTCGACGTGGCCGAGGACCTGGCCCGGGGCCGCCTTCTTGCGCTGTGCACCGACTGGACGACCGAGTGCGTGCCGCTGTTCCTGGTCGCCCCCAGCCGCAGGCAGTTCACGCCGCTGGTGCGTGCGTTGCGGGATTTTGTGGCGGTGAGGCTGGCCGAGCTGGAGGCGGCACAGCCCTGAGACATCACGAAGCCCGCGTCCCCAGCTCCACAGGCCCGTGCACATGGTGCTCCGCGCAGACCTGCCGCGAGAGCACATGGGTTTCGATCACTTCGGCGGCATTCTCGGCCGTGAGCCGCCCGTACCAGACGCCGTCCGGATAGACGATGGCCAGCGGGCCATGGTTGCAGGGGTACTGGCAGCTGGTCTGCAGCAGGCGCAGCCTGGCACGCAGTTCGCTGCTGGCCTGCACTGCCTCGCCCAGGCTTTGCCAGACGGCCACGGCGCCCAGGGCGGTGCAGCGCGGTCCCGTGCAGACCAGGGCGTGGTGCTGGTGGTCCGGCACCTGGGACCAGGCCTGGGGATCGTGCTGCCATTGGTCGCCAGCGGTCTCGGCAATGTCGGGGGCCTGAAGGGCCTGGGCCATCTGAGACAGCAGCAGCGCGGGCATGGCCGCAGCGCCCAGCAGATGGTCGGCAAACCGCACCTGCACGGTCTGGTCCGGCAGTTGCGAGCGCCAGCGCATGGCCAGCTTGTGCAGCCAGCGCAGCAGGGCAGGCTCGTCGGGCGAGAAAAGGGGCAGCACGACGATGGAGCGCGCCGGCAGGCATTGCTGCAGCGCCTCGGGCAGCGAGGGTGCGGCCTTGTCCACGAAGGATGTGACGACCTTGCAGGCCGGCTCCAGCGTCTGGCGCAAGGCATCGGCCAGTTCGATCAGGCTTTGGCGCGATGCTGCGCCCGTGCCGCCGCGGCCCAGCACGATCACGGCGTCGGGCCCGGGCGGGATGGAAGTTTCAGAGGAGTTCATCGGGAATGAAGCTGATGCGCAGCCGGCCGGTGGCGGCATGGATGTCCACCTCGGCAGCCACGCCGTAGACCTGGCCGATGGTGGCCGGGGTCAGTACCTGGGCCGGTGTGCCATGGGCAACGATGCGGCCTTGTTCCATGAGATAGAGACGGTCGCAGTAGTGGGCGGCGATGTTGAGGTCGTGCAGGGCGACGATGCTGCTGATCTGCAGGCGCCGGACCAGTGACATCAACTCCAGCTGATGGCGTATGTCCAGGTGGTTGGTGGGCTCGTCCAGCAGCATCAGCCGTGGCTGCTGGGCCAGCGCGCGGGCCACGAGCACGCGTTGCTTTTCGCCGCCGGACAGGCTGGAAAAACGCCGCTCCTCCAGCGACAGGGCATTCACCTGGGCCAGCGCCTGCCGCATGCAGGCGAGGTCCTCGGCGCTGTCGCCCGCCCAGGGGGACTGGTGGGGGATGCGGCCCATCATCACCGCCTCGCGCACGGTGAAGTCAAAGCTCTGCGGCGCCTCCTGCGCCAGCACCGAGACCTGGGCCGCGAACTCGCGCGCCGTCATGTCCCGGATGTCGCGCTGGTCCAGCAGCACGCAGCCTGCGTCGGGCCGCAGCACGCGGTAGAGCATGCGCAGCAGGGTGGATTTGCCGCTGCCGTTGGGGCCGATGAGCCCCACGCATTCGCCGCTGTGCAGGGCAAGGCTGGCCTGGTCCACGATGCGCCGGGCGTCGACACGCCGGGCGTCGGCACTCCAGCACAGGTCCTGGGCTTGCAGCTTCATGGGCCGCGCCCTCCCTGCACCGGCTGGCGCACCAGCATCCAGACGAAGAAGGGCCCGCCGATCAGCGAGGTGATCACGCCCACGGGCAGTTCCATGGGCGCAAAGGCCGTGCGCGCGACAAGATCCACCAGCACCAGCAGCAGGGCGCCGGCCAGGGCGGCCACGGGCAGCACGCGCCGGTGGTCCGTGCCCACCAGCATGCGCGCGGCGTGCGGCACGATCAGCCCCACAAAGCCGATGGCGCCGCTGACCGCCACCATGGTGCCCGTGAGCAGCGACACCGCCAGGAACAGTGCGCGCCGCAGCCGTGCCGTGTCCACGCCCAGCGTGGCGGCGGCCTCGTCACCGGCCAGCAGGGCGTTGAGCGGGCGCGTCTGCAGCCCCAGCCAGAGCATTCCCGCAGCCAGCACGGCGGTGGGAATGCCCAGTTCCTCCCACTGCGTGCCTGCCAGGCTGCCCAGCGTCCAGGTCAGCAGGGCATTGGCCAGGTCACGCTGGCCCGATGACAGGGTGATCAGGCTGGTCACGCCCGCCAGCACATAGCCGATGGCCACGCCACCCAGGATCAGCCGCGTGGCATGGATGCGGCCCTGGGAGCGCGCCAGCAGGTAGACCGCCACGGTGGCCGCCAGCGCCCCGGCAAAGGCCCCGGCCGTGAGGGCGTACATGCCGGCCGAGGCCAGCGCACCGAAGGCCAGCACGGCCACGGCGCCCACCGACGCACCCGAGGACACGCCCAGCAGATAGGGATCGGCCAGCGGATTGCGCACCATGGCCTGCATGATGGTGCCCACCACGGCAAGCCCCGCGCCCACCAGGGCCGCCAGCAGCACGCGCGGCATGCGGATCAGCCAGACGATCTGCTGGTGCTGCGGCGTGATGCCCTCCAGCGGCGGCGGCTGCATGCCCAGCGCCTGCAGCAACCGGCTCCAGGCAATGCGCCAGACCGTGCCGGCCGGCATGTCCACGGGCCCCCAGGTGATGGCCAGCGTCATCACCAGCAACAGGGCCGCGAACAGCAGCAGGCACCAGAGGCGGGCGGCGCCCGGGCGCCTGGGCCAGCGGAAGTCAGTTGGCCGCATGGCTGGGCGCCGGCATGCGGTCGGGGTGCAGGGCCTGCGCCAGGGCGCGGGTCCGCGCAATATTGCGCGGGCCGGGCGTGGCCTCGGCATAGGTCATGACGAAAAACCGCATTTCGCGGATGGCATCGACGCCGGCCAGCTCGGGCTTGGCCAGCAGGAAGTCGATCTTGCCCTGGGCATGGGGCTGGCCGTAGTCGATGATGACGATCCACTGCGGGTTGCGCTGCACCACGTCCTCCCAGTTGCCTGCAGGCCAGTTGCTGGGAATATCGTCGAAGATGTTGCGCCCGCCCGCTTCCTCGATCATGGCCTGCGGCATGCCGTAGCGGCCCACGGTCACGGGGATGTCCTGGCCGCTGTCGTAGACGAAGACCGCAGGCCGCTGCCGCACGCCCTGCATGCGCTCGCGCAGGTCCTTGAGTTCGCGCTCCAGCCCCTGCGCCAGTTGCTCGGCATGGGCGTCGATGCGGAAGATGCGGCCCAGGTTGCGCAGGTCGGTCAGGCCGTCTTCCAGCGCCACCTGGCTGCGCGGCCCCACGCGGATGCACGATTCGGACAATACATATGAGGCAATGCCGTGGCGCTGCAGCACCTCGGGCGTGACCTGGCCCTGGCGAAAACCGTAGCTCCAGCCGCCGAAGACGAAGTCGGCCGAGGCGCCCAGGATGGCCTCCAGGTTCATCTCGCGCTCGGCCAGCGGCGGCACGCGGGCCAGCTGGGCCTGAAAGGCCGGGTCGATCTGCTTGGCCTGCGTGATACCGCTGTAGCCCACCAGCCGCTCGCCCAGGCCCAGGAAGAGAAACATCTCGGTGATGTTCACGTCATGGGTCACGGCGCGCAGCGGTGCGTTGGCGTAGGTCACGGGGCTGCCGCAGACATTGACGGTCACGGGCGCCTGCGGTACGGCAGCCGGTGCCGGCAGTTCACTGGTGGTGCTGGAATCGCTGCGCGAGCAGCCGGCCAGCAGCAGGGCGGCGGCCAGGGCGGCTGTGCAAAGGCCGCGAAGGCGGTGGGAGCGCGCCATGGCCATCAGAACCGGATATGCGCCGCGATCTCGAAGCGGCGGCCTTGCCCGACCAGGAACTGGCTGCCGTAGCTCGATCCCACATAGACCCTGTCGGCCAGGTTGCGGCCGATCAGGCTCAGGGTGGTGCGCGGGTCCACCTGCCAGCTCAGCGCGGCGTCGGCCACGGTGTAGGCGGGCAGGTTCACGGTATTGGCGTTGTTGCCAAAGCGGTCACCCACGTAGCGCAGGCCCAGCGAGGCTTGCCAGGCGCCCACACGGTAGTGGCCCCAGAGGTTGGCCGTGGTCTTGGCCACGTTCTGCGGGCGGTTGCCGGCGCGGTTGCCGCCGGCCTCGATGAGCGTGTCGAACTGGGCATCCACATAGGACAGGTTGCCCTCCAGGCGCAGGGTGGGCGTGGCCTGGAAGTTGGCAGTGACCTCGGCGCCGCGCGAGGACTGGCTGCCGCCCTGGATGGAGATGGCCGGGCGGTCGGGGTCGCGCGTGATGATGTTGTCCTTCTTGATGTCGAACACGGCCAGCGTCCATTCGCCGCGCCCGCCTGCCACCTGCTGCTTGATGCCGATCTCGGCCTGGCGGCCCTTGCTCAGCTTGTAAGCCGTGTTGGCCAGGTTCAGCGAGACCAGGCTGTTGACGGGATCATGGCCCGAGCTGATCTGCCCATAGACATGGGTGTCGCGGGCCAGCTCATAGGTCAGGCCCAGGCGCCAGGAGGTGGCGGCCAGCGTCTTGTTGAAATCCGTGCCGCCCACCAGCGAGTGGCTGGCAAAGTCGTAGACATCGCGGCGCAGGCCGGCCATGGCCAGCCAGCGGTTGCTGATGCGCCAGGCATCCTCCAGGTACAGCGCATGCTGGGTCACGCCGGTTTCGGTCTTGGCCTTGGTGACATCGGGGCTGGCCCAGCTGCCATGCACGGGGTCCCAGGCCGAGACCGTGGACGAGCCGCCATAGGGCGAGTTGTTGGACAGCCGCAGGTTGATGCGTGCGGCCTCCCATCCCATGGCGATCTTGTGCGATCCCCGGTCCACGTTCAGGCCCAGGCGATTGCCGGTCTGCTCCAGGTCGTGCAGGATTTCGAGGTAGTCGGAGCGGCCCACGGTCCAAGTGGCGGGGTTGAGCGCGTAGGCCTCGATGTTGCGCCAGTGGCGGTCCGACTGCACGTGGTACAGCTCGTTGCGCACCGTCAACCAGTCATTGGCCTTCCATTGCACCTTGGCGCGCAGGCGCTCGTCGGCATAGCGCAGCACGCTGTCTTCGGCGTTGTAGTTGCGGTCGCGCAGGGACTCCACCACCTTGCCGTCCAGGCCCGGCGTGCCCCAGTAGCGGCTGGGCTTTTGCACGCTGCGGTCGGCAATCAGGTCGATCTGCAGGTCGCTCGTGGGCTCCAAGCGCAGCGTGCTCATGAACTTGCCGTTGCGCGACTGGTCCAGGTCGCGCTCGCCCGCGCTGCGCGCGGTGTAGCTGTCGATGCGGTAGCTGGCATAGGCGCCCAGGGCGCCGGTCACGCCCAGGCCCACGCGCAGCGTGTCGTCCGTGCCAGCGCCCAGCAGCACCTCGGCCGAGCTGGTGCGGCTGGGCTGCTTGCGGATGGCGTTGACGGTGGCGCCCATGGTGCCGCTGCCATACATCAGCGAGGCCGGGCCGCGCAGCACGTCGATGCGCTCGTAGCCCCAGCTGTCCCCGGGATAGGCCGTGGTGCCGGCGGCCACGCCCAGCACCATGCCGTCTTCGGCCACGCCCACGGAGTTCACGCCCGCAAAGCCGCGGCTGCTGAAGGACAGGCCGCCATTGCCCGGCGTGCTGCTGGACGTCAGGCCCACGGTGCGCGTGACGGCGTCCACCAGGGCGTAGTCGCCGCGCTCCTGCATCTGCTCGGCAGAAACACCATCCACGCTGGCAGGCACTTCCTGGTTGGAGACGCCGGTATGGCTGGCCGAGCGCGCAGGCTGGGCCAGTTGCTGGCCGATGCGTTCGGCCTGGCCGGTGACCTGCACTTCGGGCAGGACAGTCTGTGCCTGCACAGGAGCGGACAGGAAGGCGCAGGCCAGGGCCAGCGGGCTCAGCCGAAGGCAAAGGGAATCGGCAGCACGGGTGCTGGGAACGCAGGAAAGGGAGGAATGCATTTCGAACATCGGTCTTCGACCGCCTGATGCGAAAGCAAGGCACTGCCGCCTCTCCAGCCAGCGTGCAAGGATAGGGTGCAGGACATTGCCATCCGCACCCCGCAGACAGTCAAGAAAGCGCCCGCTCAGCGGGCGCGAAACGCAGCAGGCCGGTCTCCGGGCTCACAAGCGGCGCAAGGACATGCCTTGCGCCCAGCGCCCCGTCTTCCCAATCCACCCGCGAAAAGCTGCATGTTGCAGACCACGCCATGGACCAGTGACAGCCTGTCATCGCCCCTCCGCAGGGTTGCGGAGACTGGCGGGACAGGCGTGGAGCGCCTTGACTTGTTTACCGTTGCGGGGGCAGCCAAGGCCTGTGCCGGCAGCGCAAAAAGCATTTGCTGGCAGTCACCTTGTTCCCGTTTCATCCCCATGGCTGGCATGTGGACACCTGATGCACGGATGCCTTTGCAGGCGCGGCATTATAGCCAGCGGCCCGCGTCGGTAGCCTGCGGCGCGTCGTGCAGCAGCAGCTCCACACCCAGCCACTCGCCACGGTGAACGCGGCTGATGGCATGCCGCAGATGCACGCGGTAAAAGCCTGCCGCACCGCGCACCGGGCGCGGCCCCGTGGCGATGATGGCCGCATCCCCCAGGCCCAGCGGCAGCACCATGGGGCGCGATTGCATGCGCGGGCGCTGCTCGGTCATCACGAATTCGCCGCCCTCGAAATCCTGGCCCGGCCGGGACAGCAGCAGCACCAGCTGCAGCGGGAACACCGCCGCACCTTCGCTGTATGAGCGCAGCGGCGCATGGCCCGCCTGCGCCACATGCAGCAGGTGCGACTGCGGATGCATTTGGCCGCGCTGGTGGCCCAGCTGCCCGAAGGCCTCGAACGAGGCGGGCAGGGCAGGCTGCATGTCCATTTGGGCACGCCAGCGATTGGCAATGGCAAGCAGATGCCGGTACAGCACCGGGCGCCATGTGTCGAGGGAGGGCGGCAGGCCATTGCGCATGGCCGCCTCGCTAGCCAGGGCGCGGCTTTCATCCGCATTCAGCAGCCGTGGCAGCAGGCAATGGCCCTCTGCATCGAGCTGGGTGGCAATGCGGCCCCAGTCCAGGCCGGCGAAGCGATCACTGCTGTTCAGCCCATCCATGTCGACCCCGCCATTCAACCCGCCTTGCGAAACGTGAGATTGATGCGCCGCCCGCCCAGCAGCGGGTGGGGCTGGTCCTTGAGCGGCAACACGCCGTGGTGGCGCAGCCGATCCACGCCGCCCCAGACCACCACGTCGCCATGCTGCAACAACACCCTGGCCGTCTTGTCCGCGCGCGCAAGCCCTCCAAACAGAAATGTGGCCGGCATGCCCAGTGACACCGAGACGATGGGCGCGTCCAGGTCACGCTCGTCGCGGTCCTGGTGCAGAGACAGGCGGCTGCCGGGCAGGTACTGGTTGATCAGGCAGGCGTCGGGCGCGAAGCCCTCGAAGCCCGCAGCGGCGGCCGCTTCGCCCGCCAGCTGCGCAAACACGGCCGGCATGGCGGGCCAGAGCTGGCCGCTGACCGGGTCGATGGCGCTGTAGCGGTAGCCGCGCCGGTCGCTGGTCCAGCCCAGCGCGCCGCAGTTGGTCATGGCCACCGACATGGTGAAGCCGCCCGGCGTGACCAGATGGCGCAGCGGCGCCTGGGCCATGACGCCGTCCACCGCAGCCAGCAGTGGCGCCGCATGAGGCAGGGCGTGGCCGCGCAGCACCACGGACCGGGGACCAATGGGTTCGATGCCCATGGGAGATTCATCGGCAAAAAGATCCAGCGTGCTCATACCGGCCGTCCATCAAAGTGCGTCATATCAGAGTGCGTCATGAAAGATCAGCCCCACGGTATGGCGATGGCCGCTTCGGACGCGGCTGACGCCATGGCGCATGGCCGCGCGGCGGTAGCCTGAGCGCCGCCCCGGCACGGGCCGGTGGCGCACGGCCAGGACCAGCGCATCGCCCTGGTCCAGCGCCATCACATCGGCCCGTTGCCGGTCGCCATCGGCCTGGGTAATGACGAATTCGCCGCCCGCAAAGTCCTGCCCCGGCCGCGACAGCAGCAACACCACCTGCAGCGGAAACACATGCTCTCCATAGACATCCTGGTGCAGGCAGTTGTAGTCGCCCTCGCCGTATTGGAGGATCAGCGGCGTGGGCCGCAACTGGCCGTGCGCGTGGCAGCGCGCCAGGAAGTCCTGCAGCCGGTCCGGATAGCGCACATCCAGCCCCATGCGCTGGTTCCAGCGGTTGGCCACCGGCACCAGGCGGGAATACAGCTGTTCGCGCAGCCGCTGCAGCAGAGGTGGCAAGGGGTAGTCGAAATACCGGTATTCGCCACGCCCGAAACCGTGACGGGCCATGACGATGCGGGAGCGAAAACCGTCTTCCCTGGTGTAGAGGGCCGCCAGGTCACGGCATTGCTGCGCGTCCAGCAGGCCGGGCAGCCGGGCACAGCCGTGCTCGTCGAGCTGGTGCTCCATCTGCGTCCATTGGCAGGGCGGGGCGGATTCGCAAGCTTCGTTGTCGAAAAGGCGGAGGTTGTGCATGGCGGGCGCGGTTGGCGGTATGGGCGCTGTGGGCAATTGCCGCAGTCTAGGGCGCCGCCGCAGCGCCTGCATCCCGCTTCTTGCAGTGGACAGAATGTCAACCGGCGGCAGCGCCTGCCAGCCGCGTGCTGGACAGGCCTGGGAGGGCCGGCTGGCAACTGCAATTGAACAATCGCGGCATTCCTGCAAACGCCTCAGGCCCGCCATGTCCAGCAACGTCCATCACCTCTATCTGTTCTTCGATACGCCCCTGCAGCTGCGCCGCGTGCAACTGATCTGCCAGTACCTGGCCCGGCAGTCCTGGGAGCAGGCCGAGCGCTGGATCCATGAGCTGGACCCCGCCCTGGACCGGTCCGCGCTGTGGGATGACGACTGGGCCAATGCCAGCGCCCTGGGCCATCCCCAGCATCTGGAGCTGGGCTTCGACACCCGCACCACGGCCGGCATGCCCTGGCGGCTGCTGGAGACCTTGTTCCAGCACGGCCTGCAGGCGGCGGTGCTGCATGTCTTCTACGACCAGGTGGGAGAGAGCGAGCGCTATCACTTCGATGCCGGCCAATGGGTCAGCCACCATGCCTGGCTGGCCCGCTACCCGGAGCGCCAGGTGCTGGTCGATCCCGACGCAGAGGTCTATCCGCGCCCGGGGGAGGAAGAGGGCAACGATGGCACCTCACTCAGCAATCCCGCCCAGCCCATGGCCATCAGGCAACTGCGCGAGCGTGACCAGGAGCGCAATCGCCAGGCCCAGGAGTCCGTGCAGGCCCTGCTGGAGACCATGGCCAGCCTGCGCAAGAGCGGCGTGTCGCCGGTGGACGGCATCGCGGGCCTGTTCATGCTGCGGGCAGGCTTTCGCGGACTGTGCGAGGCCGTCGCCTTCACCGTCGTTGCCGCCCTGGCTTTCAGAGGCAAGGGCCTGTGGCTCTGGCTGGCCCTGGGATTGGTACTGGCGGTCGTGCTGCCGCTGTACCGGATGGCCAGTGCGCGGCGGGAGTTTGCGGGGCAGGGCGGCAGCGACCCGGCATCCTGAGACAATCCGCGCTCGGCAGAATGAAACAAATTGCACAAGATCCGGCAAAGTCCCAGGAGAGGGTGAACAGGATGTGGATACCGACCGTCGTCACGGCAGGATGGACATGCGCCATCAGGCGCCGTCTTTTTGAGCAGGGCCAACGCTGATGCAGCCCACCGCAATCGAGCAGGGCCCCGCCGTGGCCGCAGGCGTTCACGAGGATTTCGGCCATCTTCTGGGTCTGTACATGCGCCGCATCCGTGCCAGCGCTTCGGGGGTGGCCACCGAGATCGGGCTGAGCCGGGAAGCCGTCAACAACTGGAGGAATGGGGTTTCCCTGCCCAATCCGCGCTCGCGCGACCGGCTGGCCGCCTGCGCCCAGTATCTGCGGCTGACGGAGGCGGAGACCAATCGCCTGTTCTCCGCCGCCGGCTTTGCCACGCAGTTCCCGCTGCAGG